>JBMOEQ010000164.1:0-7207 GCA_049314655.1 Ferruginibacter sp.
TTCAAGTTTGGACACAGGAACAATTGTTTTGCGTGTAGCAACAGCCTCATATTTATGCGCTATTATCGTATCTAGTATATGCATTTTTTGCCTTTAAGGTTGAACACTTATGGAATTAATTTTTTGAAAGTTTGCAATGCTTTTCCGGATTCTAAACTTTCTACAGCCATTTGAAAACAATCATCATAACTATTGTATTTTCCGGTGCAATGTAAAGCCATTGCTGCGTTAGCCATTACAACCGCATTTTGCGACCAACTGCCTTCGCCTTTCAATATTTTCAAAAATATATTTGCAGCAGCTTCAACCGAATTGCCTCCATGGATGTCGTTTTCAAAAACCAATCGTTTACCTAATTGAATGGCGCTGAATATATTTTCACCCAATCGATTTATGATTCTGGTATCTCCGGTTAATGAAATTTCATCATAACCTTCCATACTGTTTACGAGTGTAAATTGTTGATCGGTTTGTTGTAAAAGATAATTATATATTCTTGCCATTTCGGCACTGTACACACCAATGAGTTGATATTTGGGAAATGCAGGATTCACTAACGGTCCTAGCATATTAAAAAAGGTACGTACTTTTAATTGCTTACGAATAGGACCAACAATACGCAATGCCGGATGAAATAAAGGCGCATGTAAAAAGCAAATATTTGCGGTTTCTAATTCTTGTTTTAATGCAGTTTCATCTGTTTTAAAGGTATAACCTAATTGTTCTAAAACATTGCTGCTGCCACTAATGGAAGATGCACCATAGTTTCCGTGCTTGGCAACTTGATGTCCTGCGCCGGCAACTATAAAACAACTCAAAGTAGAAATGTTGAACGTATCTTTTCCATCTCCACCTGTTCCAACAATATCAATCAGTTCATGTGTGCCTAAATCTACTTTATTACACAAGGCCAATAATGCATCTCTATAGCCCAACAATTCATCAATGGTTATGCTGCGCATCAAATACACTGTAATGAAGGAAGTAATTTCACTGTCATTAAATTCGCCTGAAGCCATTCTTGTTAATACACTACAGGCTTCGGCTCTGGTTAATGTTTTGTGTTCGTATAAATGATTTAATATCTTTTTCATGTTGTTAAGTTCAGTTGATCAATTCAATTCTATATGCCACTTATTTAAGCCAATTGCGTAACATGATTTCTCCATTGGGTGTTAATACACTTTCGGGATGAAACTGCACGCCTTGTACATCAAAAGTTTTGTGTTGCATGGCCATAATAAATCCATTATCATCAGTAGCTGTAACTTCTAAACAAACGGGTAAATTGTTTTCATTTACAATCCATGAATGGTATCTGCCCACATCAAATCTATCGGGAAGTGAAGCAAATATTGGTGCATCAGATTTTATGATATTAACCGGACGAGCAACACCATGATATACTTCACTTAAGTTTGTTAAGGTTCCTCCAAACGCTTCTCCAATAGCTTGATGTCCTAGGCATACACCTAAGATAGATTTTGTAGCCCCATATTGTTTAATCAATGGAATCAATAATCCGGCTTCTTGCGGAATGCCCGGACCGGGAGATAAAATAATTTTATCATACGCTTCAACCGCCGATAAATTAATTTCATCATTACGAAAAACATCCACTTTTTCATGGGTGATTTTTTCTACCAAATGCACCAAATTGTAAGTGAACGAATCGTAATTATCAAACACTAATATTTTCATATTTAAAGAATAAAAGATTATAAAGTTTGTGCTAATACCAATGCCGATTTTAATGCATTAAGTTTATTGTTTACTTCTTGCAATTCGCTTGCAGGTTTACTGGCCGAAACCACACCGGCACCCGCTTGATAAATCAATGTATTTTGTTTGCTTAAAAATGTTCTAATCATAATGGCATGGTTGCAACTTCCATCCATACCTATAAAACCAATTGCACCACCATAATAGCTTCTGTTGTGTGGTTCATATTCGTGAATTAATTGCATGGCTTTAAATTTGGGTGCTCCGCTTAAAGTACCTGCAGGAAATGTTTTGGCCAATACTTTAAAAGGATTAGATCCGGCATTTAATTTTCCTTTTACTTCACTTACCAAATGAATGACGTGCGAGTAAAAGTGAATTTCTTTATAAGCCGTTACTTCTACTTCAGTACATAATCTACTTAAATCATTCCTTGCTAAATCTACCAACATCACATGCTCGGCATTTTCCTTTTCATCTAATTCCAATGCATGTGCTAATGCTTTATCTGTTGCATCATCACCGGTGCGTTTAAAAGTTCCTGCAATTGGATGAACAATGGCTGTGTCGTTTTTTACAATAACCTGACTTTCGGGTGATGAACCCATCAATTTATAATCGCCATAATCGAAGAAAAATAAATACGGACTAGGGTTGATGCTTCTTAAAGCACGGTACACATTAAATTCATCGCCGGTAAAGGATTGCTCAAATCTTCTACTCAAAACAATTTGAAACACATCTCCCCTATTACAAGAAGCAATGCCTTTCTTCACCATATTTTGATACTCAGTATCGGTTAGTGGCGATCTTTCTTCACCCTGCGTTTTAAATGGATATACCGGAACGTTTTTACTTCTGATTAAACTTTCTACTACTTCAACTTCACTGTCTAATCCGGCAATTTTGTTTTCACATAAATACAATTCATCTTTAAAATGATTGATAACAATTACATATTGATACAATCGATACCGCATTAAAGGAATGTTGGCAATATTGGGCGTTTGGGTTGATGGTCGATCAAGATGAATGGTTTCAAAAAACTGCACGGCATCGTAACTGGTATATCCAAATAAACCTTGTGCTGCTTTTACGGCATTGGGTAAATCGGTATTCACTTCAAAACGCTTTATAAACTCCCATAATAAATCGGGTACTGGGCGTGCTTGATCTAAAGGAATTCTGTTGATGGATTGATTGGGCAATTTATATTCCATCGTTGAGGTATCAGAAATCTCTATTCCACCAATTGCATTGATGCCTATAAAAGAATAACTGTTTTCTCCGGCATGAAAATCTGTACTCTCCAACAAAATAGTATCTCTAAACCGATCTCTTAATCTTAAATAAATACCAACCGGCGTATATACATCGGCAAGCATTTTTGTAAAAGTTGTTTCAATTTTAATGGTATGCATCTTTCTGCTATTTAAAATCCGGAATGCGTGTTATCGTTCCAAAAATAAAAAACCCCAACACTAAGTGCCGGGGCCTGAATATTGTTAAAGGTTGTTCAATACACATGACGACACTTAGGAGTTTATCCTATGCCACCACCATGTTTTATTATTGTTCAACTGATTGTTCATTGTTATTGCAAATATGAAATCTAATTCGCGAATAAAAAAAACTTTTTTGTACTTTACTTAAAAAAAGCAATAATGTTGATACAACAGACCGAAAATTCAAGTAAAGGTTCATTTTTTATTGAAGAAAACGGGGAACGTTTAGCCGAGATGACCTATTCTATGGCTGGCGCAAACTTGATGATTATTGACCATACTGAAGTTGATGACCGATTGCGGGGTAAAAATATCGGTTTACAATTGGTGCAACAAGCAGTAGCATTTGCACGATTACATCAACTAAAAATAATGCCGCTTTGTCCATTTGCAAAAGCAGTGATGGAAAAAAAGAAAGATGATTTTAAAGATGTGCTTCGTTCATAACAACTAAAAATAAATTTATGCAACTTATAGTATTTGGTGCCACAGGAATGGTAGGACAAGAATTGGTGAAACAAGCTTTATTCAATGGCGATAAAGTGAAAGCTTTTGGTAGAAATGTGTTTACCACAGATTTTCCTAAAAACGACAATTTAACTTTAGTACAAGGCGCATTGTTTGATGCAAGTGAAGTTAGAAAAGCTATTGAAGGATGTGATGGAGTTTTATCGGCTTTAGGGGGAGATTTTTCGGGATCCGATTTAACTCGTTCTTTAGGTATGAAAATCATCATTGCTCAAATGGAAAAAACTGGCGTAAAAAGAATTGTGGGCGTTGGAGGATTAGGTGTATTGAATGCAGATGAAGTCAATTTATTGATAGACGGAGAAGATTATCCCGAACAATATAAACCAGTTGGATTAGAGCATGTAAAGGCATTTCGGTTTTTAGAATCATCTGATTTGGATTGGACATTTGTTTGTCCGCCTAACATCATTCCTGCTGCTCCTACTGGTGCATTTACTACTTCAGCAAATTATCCACCCGAAGTAAATCGATATGAAATTACTTCAGGCGATTTAGCCTTATTTATGCTCAATGAACTAAAAGCGAATGCATATGTTAAACAACGCGTAGGCATTTCTAATTAACAGCATTTTTAGTATAAAGATTTAGTCATGTATAATTTATCATCAATTATGAAAGGTTTCTTATTATTTGTTGCGCTTTTTACATCATTTTATATTCAAGCACAAGATGCTATCGAATTTAAAACGCCACCAAAAGCTATATATGATTTAGCAATGGCAAAACAAACCCCTAGTGTTTCTATCGATTCTAAAGGAAAGTGGATGCTCATTTTAGAAAGAAGCAGTATTCCCGGAATTGATGTGTTGGCACAACCCGAATTGCGTATTGCAGGTATGCGAATTAACCCCAATAATTTTGCTTTAAGTAGAGGGGTATATACCAATAAAATAATAGTAAAGAACATTGCATCCGGAATTGAAGTAAATCCAATGGGTTTACCAGAAAATTTACAGGCAAGCAATTTTCAATGGAGTGCAGATGAAAGAAAAGTTGCATTTACACATACCGGCGAACGTCAGGTTGATATTTATGTTTTAGATGTACTTACTTCAAAAGCAAGGAAAATCAATATAAATCCTGTTAATGTGATTATGTCGCCGGCTTTTAGTTGGGTAGATAATCAATCCATTTTATATAAACGCATCAATCTACCTGCCAGTAAAGCACCACAAAAACCTACAATTCCTACCGGCCCAATTGTACAACAAAATATGGGTAAATCTGCGGCCAGTGCTACTTTTCAAGATTTGATAAAAAGTCCGTTTGATGAAGCTTTATTTGAATTTTATGCTACTGCACAATTGGTGATCAATATCATGGGCAAAGAAATGGCTATTGGAAAGCCTGCAATTTACAGTAGTGTTGAACTTTCGCCTGATAACAAATATTTACTAAACAGAATCATCCATAAGCCTTTCTCTTATTTATTACCTGCAAGCGGTTTCAACAGTACCGTTACCATCACCGATATTAAAGGTAAACTGATGAAAACTATTGCTAATTTACCTTCAAGCGAATTGGCGCCCCGTGGTTTTGATAATGTATTGAATGCACCCCGTGGTTTTAATTGGATAGATATAGAACCTGCACGAGTGGTTTGGATAGAACCATTAGATAGTGGACTCATCAATAACAAAATGCCTTTTCATGATATTGCGTATTATGAAGATGCGCCTTTTAATATTGCCCCGGTTGAATTGGTAAGAACTGCTAATCGAATTGGAAATATTGCGCCTATAAATGAAGAAATGTATTTGGTTACAGAAAATTCAAGGGCCAAACATCGCCAGCAATTAAGTAAAGTAAATTCTTTAAGTCATAAAGTTGAGGTATTGATAGATAGAAGTACCGATGATGCTTATAACGATCCCGGAACGCCTATTACAAAAAAGAATCAATTCAATAGAAACGTCATAAAATTAAGGGCAGATGGAACCATATTAATGCGTGGAAATGGTGCATCTGCAAATGGAGATATGCCCTTTTTAAACAGTTTTCATCTGAATACAAAAGCAACCAAAACATTATGGCGTTGCGAAGCACCTTATAATGAATCCGTGATTTCGGTTTTGGATTCAGAAAATTTAATGGTGGTAACCAATAGGCAAAGTAAAACAGATGCTCCCAATTATTTTTTGAGAAATCTTGCAACCAATACGATGCAACCATTAACCAAATTTGCCGATCCTCAACCAGGTTTAAGGAATGTGGTGAAGCAAAAAATTACCTACAAACGTAAAGATGGTATTGATTTGGCAGCCGATTTATACTTGCCAGTAAATTACGATCCTGCTAAAGATGGCCGTTTGCCTGTTTTCATGTGGGCTTATCCAAGAGAATATAAAAGTGCTGCCGATGCTGCGCAATTAAGAGGCAGTCAGTACACGTATACACGTATCAGTTGGGGATCGCCGGTATATTGGGCTACACAAGGCTATGCGGTGATGGACAATACAGAATTTCCTATTGTTGGCGAAGGCGATCAACAACCCAATGATAATTTTGTAGAACAATTGGTTTGGAATGCAAGTGCTGCTGTAAATAAAATTGTGGAAATGGGTATTGGCGATAGTAACAGAATTGCTGTTGGCGGACACAGTTACGGAGCATTTATGACAGCTAATTTATTGGCCCATACTAAATTGTTTAAAGCCGGTATTGCTCGTAGTGGTGCGTATAATAGAACCTTAACGCCATTTGGATTTCAAAATGAAGAAAGAACCTATTGGCAAGCTCAAGACGTGTATACCAAGATGAGTCCATTTACGTATGCCAATCAAATTAAAACACCTTTGTTAATGATTCATGGCGAAGCTGATAATAATTCCGGTACATTTCCCATTCAAAGCGAACGTTTATTTAATGCCATCAAAGGCCATGGAGGAATTGTACGATATATACAATTGCCTTTTGAAGCCCATAGTTATGCTTCTAAAGAAAATGTGTTGCACATGCTTTGGGAAATGAATGAATGGTTAGATAAGTACGTTAAAAAAGGCGGCAAATAATATCACCGCAATACATTTTGTTAAAATACTGTTGTATGTTTTAAAAGATGCTACTGTTGAATGATTTTTGCAATTGATGTAATATCATGAAAAAAGGTTTACTCACTTTATTGTTAGTTGTATTGGTTGGAGAAGTTTTTTGTCAGCAGATAGACAAAATATTTGCTAATTTATACACCGATAGTTTAAAGAAAGGCACCTACAATTATATCAATATAGACGGACTTTTGAGTAATGGCAGGTATTTGCCGTTAGATAGTTCTCATGTTAATTTTGAAAGCAGCGGAGGTAAATTTTACGGCAATAGTTTGTATTTGGAGAATGATTTTAGTGCAATATCGGTAACCGTAAAAGTGCAATTGAAAAGCAATCCTCAACAACAATTACAAATTGTAATTCCTATTAAACAGTGGGTAGACCCTACTCCACTTAAATCTG
>JBMOEQ010000165.1:0-7259 GCA_049314655.1 Ferruginibacter sp.
AAAACTTCGACAATATTTGGGCAAGTTTAGAAGTATTTAATTTGATAGACCGTGCCAATACCATTAGTTATCAATTGGTGAAAGATTTTTCCAATGCAGTGTATAGTATACCCAATCGCTTAACGCCAAGATTGTTGAATATTAAATTAGTTGCCAGGTTTTAAAGACAGTTGTTGAATCATGGGAGAGCAATAGTTTAGGAGTTTAGAGGTTTAGGGTTTAGAGCAGTGCGTTCAAACTTTAGATTCCTTATAAACTTTATATACATACTGCGTTTAGGAGTTTAGTGTAGCCTGTACAAACTTTAGAAACACTATAAACTTCAAACTTAAATAAGCACAAAAAAAATCCCTCAAATATTCGTCCCCAAATCACTCCGATAAAATACGTACAGTTTTTGGTGTTTTTCCCTTTTGCGTTTCTCTACGACAGTATATTTTCGTGTCATCAAATCAATCTTTGTGCATTCTAGATAAACCCTAAGATTGTTTTGAAAAAATTATCCGTCACCCATTAAAAACATCAACATGAAACAGATTATTGTACTGCTTTATGTAATAGTGCCTTTGGCATTAGCTGCACAAAGCAATAAAACCAACACGAGAATATGTGGCACCGAATTTAGTAGGTTTGGATTATCTGGACTCTCTTATTCAGCCGCATTAGACGCAGCAGGAAAAATGCACAACGATTATCAAGAATATGTGTTGCGCTTTTTACTCAAGAACAAAGCCAATTTTTCGGATACGGTTTTGCTCAAAAAAATCATCTTTGAAAAAACCAATGAGTTCTTTATTCAACGAGGCTTTACACCCGATAAAAGATTATATGTATTGAATTTGGGAAAAGCATATCAACCCACATTTGGTATGTTGCCTCAACAATATAGTGTAGAAGCATACGCATTGTTGATAGAATTACAAAATGCCGTTTCAAGCTATTCTGAACTCAATGAAGTATCATTTTTTAACAGTTTACAAAGCATAAGGAACAGGGCCTTAAGCTTAAAAGATGATAAAGAGGTTTTTATAGTTGGTATACCGGTTTCAATTGCCATTCAATCTTTTCAATATTGGAAAACGCAAGGTCAATATTGGATAGACCAATTAACTGCCCTGCCTTTTAAAGCTATGGTAGTTGGAGAAACGGCTGAAAGAAAACCTTGCAAAGTTAAACTACTCAATGCAGGTGTTGCCGATGCAGGTGGAGCATTAACTGGTGCATCAAGTGGCTTGGTATTAGGGCCCGGAGGCGCCTTAGCCGGTGGCGTAATGGCCGGTGCCACTAGTTCCTTAGGCAATATAACCAATCAAGTAATTAGCTGCCATATCAGTTGGTGGCCTTTTTAAAAAGTTACAAAAATGAAGAAGAATCAATCTAAACCTATCGATTTGAAAGCTTATTGGAAATTACGTAAATGGTATTTACTGGGAACTTTCATCATCTCTCTTATTACACCGGGTATTCATAAAATATTTGACCTCGAAGAAAGTTTGTTATCCTATCTTTTAATATACATTTTACCGCTTCTGATATTTACGTTTATTTTTTTAAGGATTGAAAAAAAATATCAAGCCAATAAAAAAAAACAGGCTGATAATGAAGGGCATTTAGATTGAAACAAACATTTCTGTATTACCCCTATTAAAACAACATTTTTAAATTTTTAATCCGTTTACAATGAATTCAAATAATAAAAAATATTTCAAGCAAATACAATTAAGTGTGTTCCTTTTGTTAAGCTGTATTTTGTTAAAGAACAGCTCTATAGCACAACAAAACCTAAGTTTTAAACAAAACGACATTACCATCTCCTTTACAAGTGCAGCACCATCAGCACGAACCAATTTTAGTTTCTCCATCAATAGAGGTACAGAAACGGTTGCATTTTCTAATTTGGTTTACAGCGCCTCTTCGCAAGATGAAAGAATTGCTGTTGCTAAAACAATTGAAAAATTAGTGAATGGTTTTACTGCAAAAATTTCGACAGAAACGCTAAGAACATTTATACTGGCAATAGATAATTTCTGCGAACAAACAGCAAGCAAAATCACAACTGATCAAATAAAAAAAGAAGACATCCAATCCTTATTTGTTTGCAGAGCAATTGTTGTAGCCTTGTTACGCAAAATAGAAAACGGTGGAATAGCAATTACCTGTACCGCTAATGAAAGTTATGTACGGCAATTAAGTTCTTTTTCTAGCGAAGAAGATCATTTTATTAATGTTAATCAACTCAAAAAATACATTACCACAAATACAAATAATGCTTTAAAAAAAGGAGGCGATTATATTTTAGCTGCACTTAAAAATGTTACCGCCGAAAAAATTTCAACAGCCGATTTAAAGCTAAAATTAAATGCGTATTTTTTAACTCAAGGAGATGGCAGATGGCCAAGAGGTACTGATTGTGGCTGTTGCGGAAACTACTCCGGACCATGCTATTATTGGAGCTCGGCTTGTTTAACACACGATTTACATTGTCAAACTTGCACTCCAAGATGGTATTGTTTAAGTGGCTGTGTACCCAGCGTATGTAAGTAAATTAAAACCCCATGATAAAAAAAACAAACCCCGCTTTAGTATTTTTTGCCGGCTTTGCCTTACTTGGATTAGTATCGGCACAGGTAATTAGATGGTTCATCATTTCAGCAGATAAGCAATTGTCTTTTGATACTGTGAAACAACAATACCTTTCATTTTACCCGGCATTTTTACAGCATGCATTGTTACTAACTTTAGTAAACGTATTGCTACTAATCCTTGCTGCTGCATGTTTTTTCAGCACATTAAAACAAGGATTTTTAAAACCCATTAGCATGATTTTATTAGTAGTATCATTACTGCTTACTGCGTGGCAATTGTTTTCGATTATGTAAGTATGGGAATCATTTAAAAAAATGGGTCGGCTCAATGCGTTGAGTTCCGACCCATTAATATTTTATTCCTAACCTTTTTTAGAAAAATAACTCAGGTTTGTTTTTGGAGTTATCGTTAACAAGGTTTCGTAAATTAAACGAATGGTATTTTCTACATCATCTTTATGCAACATCTCTACGGTGGTATGCATATAGCGCAAAGGAATAGAAATGAGTACACTGGGGCATCCATCGTTCGAATAGGCAAAAGCATCTGTATCTGTTCCAGTACTTCTACTTACGGTATGCATTTGTACCGGAATTTTATTTTTTTCTGCTACATCTTGAACAATATCAAGTAGTTTATTATGCACTGCCGGACCAAAAGTTAAGGAAGGACCTTTACCCGTTGTAGTATCACCTTGAATAATCTTACTAATCATGGGTGTAGATGTATCGTGTGTTACATCGGTAACTATAGCCACATCGGGCTTTATTCTTCGAGCAATCATTTCGGCACCGCGTAAACCAATTTCTTCTTGAACCGCATTTACAATATAGAGTGCATAAGGAAGTTTCTTTTTATTTTTTTGAAGCAAACGAGCTACTTCAGCAATCATAAAACCACCTATTCTATTATCGAAAGCACGACCAATTAAATTTCCATAAGACAACTCTTCATAACCATCTACATAAGTTGCTACAGCGCCAATATGTACACCTAAATCTTCCACTTCTTTTTTGGTACGTGCGCCACAATCTAAAAAGAGATTTTCAACTTTAGGTTGGGTTTCTTTATCGCCGGTTGCCATACGCGTATGTATAGCAGGCCATCCAAAAACAGCTTTTACAGCGCCCTTTTTCCCATGAATGATTACACGCATAGAAGGTGCAATTTGATGATCTACCCCACCATTTCTCTTCAAATAAATTAAGCCATCGGCACTGATATAATTTACAAACCAACTGATTTCATCGGCATGTGCTTCAATTACTACTTTAAATGGCGCATCGGGATTGATGATACCCACCGCAGTTCCATAAGGATCGGTAATAAATGAATCGGTGAATGGCTTAATATAATCGAGCCACATTTGTTGCCCTCCACTTTCGAACCCAGTTGGAGATGGATTATTGATGTACTGTTTTAAAAAAGTATACGAAGCCTCCGTTAAAATAGATGGAGTTGCTTTATTTTTTGATTTTGATTTGGCTTTTTCAGCCGATTTCGCTTTTGCCATATTGAATTGATATTTTTTTACAAATTTAGTTAAATAGTTGCCAGCGTTGTAAGTATTGTACTGAATAACATCATACCATCGGTGATAAAATAATAAAACAAATATCCCCGCTTTTTTAAAGCATACAAATACACTATTCCTGTAACTAAAACAGTACAATGTAAAGAAAGTTGTAAATAAATGGATGCAGGTGTAACGGGTATGTAAACATTTAATCCCAATAGTACTAGCAAGGCAACAATTACCAATAGATGAATTTTCCAAGGTAACCAGTCGGTAGATAAACTATGTAAGCCATTGATTTTATCTACTGCAATATCTCTGTTATCAAAAATTACACAGAGTATAAAAACAAAACAACATCGATGTACAAAAAGAGCTAAAACAGGCAACTGTAAAATGGCATCAATTTTCCCTAATGGCAGTAAAACAGTTACTACAGCCCATGAAAAAGGCAATAACAGTGTTTTTAAAATTCCAGGTTTTCGTAACCAATGGAATTGTTGAATTGGTAATAAAGGTATTGAATAGCTAAGCGTTAGAACTCCAGCAACACAAGCCATCCAAAAGTTGATGCCCGATGGAATAAAAAAAACAACCGTACCAATTACTCCTATGAACCACAATACTAATGCGGTAGGCGATTGCAATAAACTTTTTACAGAAAATTCGCCCTGCCGGTAGGCATTGCCCATTAACCAATGAAAATTATAACTGGCTAAAGTGGCAAAAAAAAACTCCGCCAATAAAGCCTGATGTTGTGGCAATTGTAATATTGTATTGGTTTGAAATACCATTGCCATGGCACAACAACCTATAAAAATAGCATGAGAAAAGATGAAATGTAATAGCTTATTCAGCGTAGATTATTTAATAATTACAATCATTTCTGAACTGATGGTATCACTTACATTTTGTGCTTTATCTTTTAACACAAAACGAAAATAACAGGTATCATTTTTGGCACATTGTGGCGTTTGTATGAAAGGATAATTGGAAACATTATATCCGTACGACACTTCAATTTCGCCCTTTTGGTTTTTGGTTGTAGGAAATCCCGGAATAGGATATCGATCAATAAAAGTACTTAAAGCGCAATTGGGGGTAACTTTTTGAATGAACAAAGAATCTTGTAAATCGCCTTCAGCATCGGTAAAAGAAAGGGTAAAGCGAAGAATTTGACCATTAGCCAATACCTTTGTATTTACTTTTTCGTACTTCAATTGGGGAATGGTAGTATATTTATCCTTACCGCATCCTGCAAATAATAATCCAATGAATAGAAGATAAAAGGTATAACGCATCATTATAATTTATTTCTCAAATTTAACGATTGAAATTGAATAGTTCCGTTAAAAATACCATAAGTACCGATAAAATTTTTGAAGTCAATGATTTGAGCTTTGAGGCATTGGCGTTAAACATATATGCATATCAATACAACGAAAACTCCGTTTACCGCGAATTTTGCCAACTGGTAGGCAAAACGCCCGACAAAGTAACCCGTTTAACTGCAATCCCATTTTTGCCGGTAAGTTTTTTTAAAACACATAAAGTAGTTACCGGCAATTTTGAGCCCGAAACCATTTTTGAAAGCAGCGGCACCACAACATCTATCAACAGTAAACATTTTGTGCAATCAACAGCATTGTATGAACAGAGTTTCAATAACTGTTTTCAACAATTTTATGGATTGCCTAAAGATTGGTGCATTCTTGCGCTTTTGCCCTCATATTTAGAAAGAAATCACTCTTCTTTAGTTTGGATGGCCAACAAGCTTATTCAACAAAGCAATCATCCCTCTAGCGGATTTTTCTTGGATGATATTGATGCATTAAACACTACATTACAAGCAAACGAACGCCAACAGCAACCCACTATTTTATTAGGCGTAACCTATGCATTGCTTGATTTTGCCGAACAATATCCGCAAGCCTTACAGCATACTATAATAATGGAAACAGGAGGAATGAAAGGGCGCCGACAAGAAATTACCCGTGCTGCTGTTCATGATTTTTTAAAATCCAGTTTTCAAGTAAAATCCATTCATTCGGAATATGGAATGACGGAATTATTGAGTCAGGCTTATTCCTCCGGAGATGGAATGTATAGCTGTCCGCCCTGGATGAAAATTGCTTTACGAGAAGAAGACGATCCTTTTAATATTCAAACTACTACTACCCAACCATTTATTTCGGGGGCTGTTAATATTATTGACTTGGCTAATATCCACAGTTGTGCTTTTATAGCAACTGATGATGCAGGGAAAATTTATGCAGATGGTCGATTTGAAATTTTAGGTCGATTAGATCACAGCGATATTAGAGGTTGCAGTTTATTGACTGTTTAATTGATTTATAGTTTCAATATGTTATTATGAAAAATTTTATTTCGAGTTTAATTTTATCGGTTGTTTTACTTCCTGTTTTGGCGCAAAACACACCCATTACCATTTATTACAGTACCGTAAAAATGCCAGCTTCAATGTGGCCCGAATATTATCGTTCGATGGACACTAAAATTGTAGCAGAAGATATGGCGCAATTATTAAGTGAAGCTTGTAATACCACCATTAAAACTGCAGCTTATCAAAACCAAAGCGGCAATGGAATTTATTTATTGTTAGATGATGCATTGAAACTTACAGGCAACGAATCTAGTATTATAAATAGCGATGGAAAAACACAACTAACCATAAAAGCACGTTTTGTAACCGGTTTATCGTATGGCGTTTATACTTATTTAGATCAATTGGGGTTTAGATTTTATTTACCCGGAAAACAATGGAATTATATTCCTGCTATAAAATCGCCCATTACAACCCCATTTAAAAATACCGTGTTTAAACCCAGTTTTAAATTGCGCATGTTTACCCCATCTGGCGCCATGCCCAGGGTAAAAGGATTAGATGAAAATGGACGTTTACAAAAAGAATGGCACGAGTGGTATCGCCGTAATAGAATGGGAGCCGATTATTTAACCTTAGGCGGACATATTGGGGAGATGTTTAATGCTGCCCATCAAGCCGACATTGAAAAAGACCCTAAAATTTTAGCCCCTATAAAAGAAAAACGCGGTTATGATATGGGCGGAAAAATAGACCCAACTTATCCCAAGGGCATTCAATTATTTGGCGATTATATCACTAAACAATACCAGC
>JBMOEQ010000166.1:0-7247 GCA_049314655.1 Ferruginibacter sp.
TTAACATTCAACACTTAACATTCAACATTCATTCTTTGCGCCTTATCCACCTTTGCAGCTTTGCGTGAAACCCTTCAAACACTTCACTCAAGTCCTAAACTATATTTCTCTGCCCAAACAACGGTTTTTATTTATTTTTGCCCGGCTTCAATAAAAATCAAGCAATATGAAAAATACTCCGTTTACTGATAAACACATTGCCTTAGGTGCTAAAATGGCGCCTTTTGCCGGATACAATATGCCCATCAGTTATACGGGTATCAACGACGAACATGCTGCCGTACGCACCAATGCCGGAGTTTTTGATGTAAGTCATATGGGCGAATTCATTCTCAAAGGCGAACATGCACTCGACCTCATTCAACGTGTTACCAGCAACGATGCATCTAAACTCACCAACGGAAAAGCACAATACAGTTGCTTGCCCAATAATACCGGCGGCATTGTAGATGATTTATTGGTGTATTGTGTAGAAGAAAACAAAGTTTACATGTTGGTAGTAAATGCCAGCAATATTGAAAAAGATTGGAATTGGATCAGCAGCTACAACACAAAAGGTGTAGAAATGCACAACATTTCGGATAAAACTTGTTTGTTGGCTATTCAAGGTCCAAATGCAACCCGCATTTTACAAAACCTTACCGATTTGGATATTCTTAATCTCAAATATTACACTTTCGTAAAAGGCAAATTTGCAGGCGTAGAAAATGTACTCATCAGCGCTACAGGATATACCGGTGCAGGTGGCGTAGAAATATATTTTGAAGATAAAGATGATGCTGCCCATATTATTTGGAATGCCATTTTTGAAACCGGTGCACCGCAAAATATTAAACCTATCGGCTTGGGTGCAAGAGATACATTAAGATTAGAAATGGGCTTTTGTTTATATGGAAATGATATCGACGATACCACATCGCCACTTGAAGCCGGATTAGGATGGATTACAAAATTCACCAAAGATTTTACCAACCGTGCTCATTTTGAACAGCAAAAAGCAGCTGGATTAGAGAAAAAATTAGTTGGCTTTGAAATGATTGATAAAGGTATTGCCCGTCATGATTACTTAATCGTTGATGCAGCAGGAAATACTATTGGAAAAGTAACTTCCGGAACTCAATCTCCTTCATTAGGTAAAGCTATTGGATTGGGCTATGTAGCCACTGCACACGCAGCTATTGATTCGGAAATTTTTATCAGCATTCGAAATAACGCCATTAAAGCAAAAGTGGTTAAAATTCCGTTTGTATAATCGTATCGGAAACCCATTATCCATGCAACATATCCATTGCACCACGTTTATTGCTGCGCCAATTGAAAGAGTTTTTGATTTAAGTAGAAGCATTAACATGCATAAAATTTCTACCGTAGATACCGGCGAAGAAGCTATAGCAGGTACTACAACGGGGTTAATCAACCTCAATGAAACTGTAACTTGGAGGGCCAAACATCTATTTAAAATCAGACAGTTTACTTCTAAGATTACAGTGATGGAAAATCCTACCACATTTACCGATGAAATGTTGCAGGGCGATTTTAAAAGTTTTAAACACGAACATCATTTTAAATCCACCAACAATGGTTGTATAATGATTGATTTAATTTGGTTCGAAAGTCCATACGGCAATTTAGGTAAAATGGTAGATCGATTTTATCTTAAAGCTTACCTCGAAAAGTTTTTATTAAAACGCAATGCCGTAATCCAAGAATATGCAGAAACCGAAAAATGGAAAGTGATTTTACGTTAAACAACACATTATTATGGCCAACAAAAAACCAACACTATATACCAGTTTATCTCCTGCGTTGTTGCATTTGTATGATGTTAGCAGCAGCATTGTTGTAATCATTGATGTTTTAAGGGCAACTTCTACCATTACTACTGCTTTATACAATGGCGCTAAACAAATTATTCCGGTAGATAGTGTTGCCGAATGTATTCGATTGGGCAAACAAATAGATGGCATTACCGCCGGCGAACGCGATGGAAAAGTTGCCGAAGGTTTAGTGCATGGCAATTCGCCTTTTGAATATCCTCGCGAATTTATTGAAGGCAAAACTTTAGTACTTACTACAACCAATGGCACCAAACTTTTGCATATGGCTTTAGAAAAAGGTGCCAAAGAAATCATCACCGGGTCTTTCCCTAATTTAAGTGCAGTATGCAATTATCTTGTTGAACAAAATATGCCGGTAATATTAGGATGTGCTGCTTGGAAAGACAGGGTAAATATTGAGGACACGCTTTTTGCCGGCGCAGTTATCAACCGCATCAAAGCGCATTTTGATATCAATTGCGATTCTTCTCAAATTGCCGAAACACTTTATCTTGAAGCACAACCCAATTTGTTTGAGTTTATGAAAGAAAAAAATGCATCACATTATCGCCGCTTAACCGGATATGGTTTAGATAAAGACATGCAATATTGTCTTACCAATGATGGTGCTAATGTGTTGTGTATTTATGAAGAAGGAAAACTGGTTACTAAAAATAATAATTGATTACAGTTATAAAGTGCAAGAAACACTAGGCAGGTGATGGTGCTGCGAATGTTTATTTCATTTCAACTTATAATGCCATCGTTCACATTTAATATGCTTCTGCAAAACTAAATTCTAACAAAGGCATTTGCATACGCATTAAGTACTCGTTACATTGATGCATTAACTTAGGCGATACATCATCAAAACTAAAATTGGCTTTGTACCAACTATCTACCAAAGGATGCCAAATGGGTGGTGGAACTTTTGATTGCAACTGCATCACAAGCTGGCGGATATAGGCAATGTCGTCATCGGGTAGATGATTGAACACGCCACAACTCAACATCTCTTTGGTTAAGTTGATCATCGTGTAAACATTTTGCATGGTAGTGGTTTTACTTACAAGATAACGTCTAAAACAAAGTTTTAATATAGGCTTAACAGAGATTTAATAAGGGTTACACAATAATGTGTATTGTTTGTGAACATCTGTACTCGCTTGAGCAAAACATTAGTTAGTTTTGAAACATAATTTACGATTGCATGATAACCAAACTCGAAAACTATGTTACCGGAAAATGGATTACCGGTGATGGAGATGGACAACCTTTATACAATGCCGTTAATGGCGATTTTATTGCCGCAGCTTCTACCAAAGGTTTAGATTTTGAACAGATACTTCGCTATGCCCGTGAAACCGGAAACCCAGCATTACGGAAAATGACTTTCCACGAAAGAGGCAATATGCTTAAAGCGTTGGCAATGCATTTACGAAAACACTTAGATACATTTTATGCCATCAGCTACAAAACCGGCGCTACTAAAGCAGATAGTTGGGTAGATATTGAAGGGGGTATCGGTAATCTTTTTGCCAATGCTTCTCTTCGTAAAAAATTTCCTAACGATGTAATTTGTGTAGATGGCGAAAGTCATAATTTCAGCAAAGGAAACAGCTTCATGGGCACCCATATCCTTACTCCAAAAGAAGGTGTGGCCATTCATATCAATGCTTTTAATTTTCCTGTTTGGGGAATGCTCGAAAAAATTGCAGTAAACTTACTGGCAGGCGTACCCGCAGTTGTAAAGCCGGCCACCGTAACATCTTACTTAACCGAAGCAGTGGTTAAAGCAATCATCGCTTCAAATATTTTACCCGAAGGTGCCTTGCAACTTATATGTGGAAGTGCAGGAAATATTTTAGATCATGTTGGTGCTCAAGATGTAGTTACGTTTACCGGAAGTGCATCTACGGGACAAATGCTTAAATCCAACCCACATATCCTTGCGCAAAATGTACCTTTTAATATGGAAGCCGATTCGCTCAATTGTATTGTATTGGGCGAAGATGTTCAACCAGATATGCCCGAGTGGGATATTTTTGTAAAAGAAATTAGAAGAGAAATGACCCTTAAAGCCGGACAACGCTGTACCGGTATCAGAAGAATTTTTGTACCCGAAAATAAGATTGAAGATATTTCAACAGCTATTTGTGTTGCGCTTGCACAAACCACCATTGGCAATCCATTAAACGAAAAAGTTCGCATGGGAAGTTTGGCCGGAAAGACACAACAGCGTGAAGTTTTGGAGCAAGTAATAAAATTGCAGAAAAGCGCACAACTCATTTATGGAAATTTAGATACAGTAGATTTGATTGATGCTGATGCCGAAAAGGGCGCATTTCTTTCACCATTACTATTAAGAAACGACAATCCTTTTCACTCACCTGAAGTGCATGATGTAGAAGCCTTTGGTCCGGTAAGTACAATTATGCCTTATAAAAATAGCGACGCAGCTATTGAACTCAGTAAAATGGGAAAAGGTAGTTTGGTAACCAGTATTGTTACCGCAGATGAAAAAATAGCAAGAAAATATGTGATTGGTACAGCTAGTCATCATGGAAGAATTTTAATATTAAATCGTACTTGCGCCAAAGAAAGCACCGGACATGGTTCACCATTGCCGTTGTTGATACATGGTGGTCCGGGAAGAGCGGGTGGTGGAGAAGAAATGGGTGGACTCCGTGGTGTGAAACATTATTTACAACGTACCGCTATTCAGGGGTCGCCGGATATGATTACCGCTATAACACAAGTTTATCAACCAAATGCTTCAGGAAAAAATCCGGGCAAACATCCTTTTAAAAAATATTTTGAAGAATTAGAAATTGGTGATCAAATCATTACAGACAAAAGGTTGATTACTGCAGAAGATATCAATCAATTTGCAGATCTCAGTGGCGATCATTTTTATGCCCATATTGAAAACACCAACTTCAGTGGTACCATGTTTGAGCGCCAAGTAGCCCATGGATATTTAATTATGAGCATTGCAGCAGGTTTGTTTGTTGATAGTTATGCATTGAATCCTGTATTGTTGAATTATGGTATTGATGAGCTTCGTTTCACTAAACCCGTTTATCCAGGATCAGAAATTCATATCCGTTTTACTTGCAAGGAAAAATTGCCCAATGACAAAAGGGTGGTTGACAATCCGGCCGATTTAAAACGCGGAGATGATATTGAAAAAGGAATTGTAAAATGGTTGGTGGAAATGCTGGATGAAACGAATGAAATTACCGGCGTTGCTACAATTTTAACCATGGTAGCGAAGAAGGGATAGCGTAGTTAGAATTTGGTGGATTGGTGTGTTATTTGGCGGATAAAGTTTATAGGGTTTGTAAGGTGTCTAAAGTTTTTTTCGTCAATTGATGCGTTCAAAAATATATTTCATCGTAATTTTTTTTACCCCGCCATTCGGCGGTGAAATAATTTTAACCGCAGAGGGGCAGAGACGCAGAGGTGTCGCAGAGGATTAAAAGAAAACTCAGCGTAACTCCATTTTCTCCTTTTCTCAGCGGTAAAAAATAAACCGTAAGGATTAACCGCAGAGGAGCAGAGACGCAGAGGTGTCGCAGTGGATTAAAAGAAAACTCAGCGCAACTCCATTTTCTCCTTTTCTCCGCGGTAAAAATAAACCGTAAGGATTAACCGCGGAGGAGCAGAGGTTTCGCAGAGATGCCAAATTAAAACTCAGCGTAACTCTATTTACTCAGCTCCTCAGCGGTAAAACATCCGCAAAGCGGCACACCCCAATCAATTATTTTGCTTCAATAATTTACCTGTATGTTGTAGCTTTGGTAAAACGATTGTATGCATACCAATAACGACTCCGCTTATGTGAAATCCGAAACACATCGCGGTATAACCACCATAGAATTTTTTCATCCACAAAGCAATGCGCTTCCAGGAAAATTACTAACTCAATTGGCTCAAGAAATTCATTTTGCAGGTGTTGAAGAAGACAGCAAGGTGATAATTCTACAAAGTGCAGGTGAAAAAACATTTTGTGCAGGCGCTAGTTTCGATGAATTGATTTCTATTAAAAATGCAGAAGAAGGTTTGAAGTTTTTTAGTGGGTTTGCACATGTCATCAATGCCATGCGAAAATGTCCGAAGTTTATCATCGGCCGTATACAAGGCAAATGTGTTGGGGGAGGCGTTGGATTAGCTGCTTCAGTTGATTATGCCATTGCATCCAATAAAGCAGATGTAAAACTGAGTGAACTTGCAGTGGGAATTGGTCCATTCGTTGTTGGGCCTGCAGTTGAAAGAAAAATTGGCAAATCGGCTTTTACCACTTTATCTATTGATGCAACGCAGTGGCGCAGTAGCGATTGGGCAAAACGTAAAGGCTTGTTTTCGGAAATACACGAATCAGAAGAAAACCTTGATGAAGCCGTACATAAACTTGCCCATACATTAGCCCATTCCAGTACGGATGCCATGGCAGAAATGAAAAAAACATTTTGGGCAGGAACCGAACATTGGGATGATTTATTAAAAGAAAGAGCTGCAATAAGTGGCCGTTTGGTATTAAGTGAATTTACCCGAAATGCAATTGAAAAATTTAAACAGAAATAGGTTTTCTTTGTGTTATGAATAACGAAATACTCATTCATAACTTAACCAACCCTACCCTGCTGTTTTTTATTTTAGGCGTAGTAGCAACATTGGTAAAAAGCGATTTAAGTATACCCGAAAGTACCTCCAAATTTCTTTCTTTGTATTTACTTTTTTCAATTGGTTTTAAAGGCGGACAAGAATTAGCACATAGTGGCTTAACGCAAGAAATATTAATCACCTTAATTTTAGCCATTCTATTTGCTTGCTTAGTTCCGGTTTACACTTTCTTTATTTTAAAAAGAAAATTACAAATTTCGGATGCCGGTGCAATTGCTGCTACCTATGGATCGGTAAGTGCAGTAACATTTATTTCGGCATCTTCCTTTTTAGAAGCCGAACAAATTGATTATGGTGGACACATGGTTGCTGCAATGGCATTAATGGAAGCACCTGCAATTATTATTGGGGTAATGCTCATGCGCAGGTACGATAAAACCAGATTACAAAAAGAATCGCTTGGGCATATTGTAAAAGAATCTTTTACTAACGGTTCGGTATTAATGATTTTAGGTAGTTTAGTTATTGGAATAATTGCCGATACCAAACAAGCCGAGGGTATTAAACCCTTTACATCTGATATTTTTAAAGGATTTCTTGCGGTGTTTTTATTGGAGATGGGAATATTAGCTGCAAAAAGATTTAAAGCATTTAAAAACTATGGTTGGTTCGTTACCTTATTTGCCTTCATCATTCCACCCATAAACGGTTGCCTTTGTATTTTAGTTACTTCCTTTTTTCATATTGAACCCGGCAATAGATTTTTACTCGCCATTCTTGCAGCAAGTGCTTCATATATTGCGG
>JBMOEQ010000167.1:0-7209 GCA_049314655.1 Ferruginibacter sp.
CTCAACCAGTTTAATATTATTGCTTCAAATACGGCGCATTCATTGTATCGGGCAAAGGAACCATCAATGGAGTGGTTTTGTCTTTCTTGCCAAAAACTGAAACATTTACGTAGCGTTTTGGATGTATTCTAAAATCATCCAAGAGTAAATTCAGCTTATTGGAAGTGGCATTTAAGTTATTGTACAACTTAGTATCGTTAAGCATTAACCCCAAAGTACCTTTATCGGAATTAATTTTAGCAATTGACTCTTGTAAGGAAGTAACTGTTTTATTTAAATTAGTTAACGTTGCTTGAATATCGAGTTTTGCAAAATTATCAGTGGTTTTTTCCACATTCGTCATGGTTTGCGTAAGCTTTTCGTTATTGCTCTTTAAAGCGCCGGTAAATGAACTTACATTGTTTAATGTTTGCGCCAATGCACCGGTTTGCGTATTCAATAAAGATTGTAAAGACACACTCGACTCCGCCAAACTTGCTGTAGTTTTATTCAAATTTTCTAACATGCCTTTAACGTTACTTTTCGAATTGGCATCTAATATGGTATTTACATTTTTCAATAAAGAATCAAGCGATTTTACTGCACCGGTAACGGTATATAAAACTGGATCAATTTTTTTCATCGCATCGCCCAAAATATCAGCAGAAGCTATAGTGTGAAGGGTATCGCCATTATTTAAAAACGAAGTACTGTTGCCTAATTTAATCTCAATTTGAACATTGCCCAATAAGGATTTGCTGATAATGGCTACTGCATCTTTAGGAATATTTACATCTTCCGACATGTTCATATGCACCAATATTTTGCGCATATCTTTTCCACCATCGGTTTTAATTACATTACCTACTTGCTTGCCATTGATTACAACCGGATTGCTATTGGCCAACCCTTGAATGTCATCAAACAATGCATAATAATGATCATTCTTGCCGGTAATATTTTTCCCTTTTAGAAAATTAAAACCCAAAATGAGGAGCACAATCGCTATAGAAGTAAGCGCACCTACCTTGGTTTCATTTGAAATTGTCATCAGCTAAAAATATGGTTAGGGTTCAAAAATAAGAAATAAGCAGTGCTTATAAGATGAAATATTTGAAACGGTAAGTAATCATGTTAAGTTAACGTTGTGTGGGAGGTTCGGCCGCTTTGGGCTTTTCAATCATTTCTTTATAGCGTTTAACAGCACGGGCAATACATTCGGCCAATTCTTGTTGTCCGCTTTCGCTATTTAAATACCGCTCATCTTCTACATTATTGATAAATCCGGTTTCAATTAAAATAGCGGGCATATTGGTAGATTGAAGTACTCTAATGCCCACTTGGCGTTGGTTTAAGCCATAAGTAGTTCGGCCGGTTTTGTACACTTCTTCATCTACTAACATGCCTAAACGGATACTTTTTTCTTGATAGCGTTTAGCATAAATTTCTATCAAGGGTTTCATTTCCGGACTATTAAAATCTATATTATTATCGGTACTATCGGTTTCATCTACTTCAATATTGAAATCTTCCTCATTGTCAACAATAGCTTTTAATTTATCACTGGTTTTATGTGCCGCAAATATCCAAACACTGGTTCCACTTCTTTGTAGTGGCAGTTTATAGTATTGATATACAGGCTCTTCAACTTTATACGGTGTGCTTTTTTTCTTCTTTTTTTTGCCTTTTCCGGTGTAGGTTACTTTATAGTGAGTTGCCATCCTTGTCCCAATTTGTCTTCTGCCTTGCTTTAATGGCCCCGAATCGGCATGGATGCACAAAAACAAATCGCCTTTGTATTGATTGGCTATTTTAGCTTTTTCGTTTACATTTTGGAAAATATCTGTTGTTCTGGTAGGAATTGCATTTACATCGGGCATTTGTTTTACCAATTCTGCCACCAATTTATTAGATATAGCTAGGGTAATGTCTTTTTCTTTTGATCGGAGCGAACCTTCATATTGTCCAACTGCACCTACATCTGAACCTCCATGACCAGCATCCACAATAATCGTTTTGATTTTTTTTGGCGTCTGAGCAAGTGCAATAGCTGTAATCAATAAGCCTGTGAATAGCAATGAAATTCGACGCTGTAGAATCAACATATCGAAATAAGGTTTAGGGGGTTAGTAATTTATAAGAATTCATTCACAACTAATTGTAACTAATATGTTTATTTTTGCCCAATTAGTAATGAATCACGTTTACAAAGGTAAGGCAAAATACATATTGGTATCAACCGTAATGATGCTCTGTATCTCTATAACGTCTGTAAAGGCCAATAGAGAATATGGATTGCCCCCTTTTGACAAAAGTTTAACGAGTTTTTCTCACAAAGCGCTTCATGATAAGGCGCAGAACCATTTAATTCCATTATTTAATGAGCGGGATACCGTTCCGGTTACACCTAAATCTTCCGGCGATTCTATACTTAAAGTAAATAAGATAGACACATTTAATATAAAATATTCAAGCGATTCTTTAGATGGACCGGTTGTTTACCATGCCGATGATTCCATGGTTTTTGATGTGCCAGGGAAAAAGATCATGCTGTATGGAAAAGAAGCCAGAACCAAATACCTCGATAATGAATTAACGGCTCCGGGTATTGAGTTTGATCAACGCACTAATTTAATCACGGCATCCTTAAGAAAAGATAGTGCCGGAAAAGTGATTTCATTTCCAACTTTTAACCAAGCCGATTTTAAATCGATAAGCGATACCATACAATTTAATATGAAATCGGGTAAAGGACTTACTAAAGGAACGTATACCCAACAAGGCGAAATGTATGTATACGGCGAAAAAATTAAGAAGATTGATGCCAGTATTTTCTATGCTTACAAAGGCCGATTTACCACTTGTAATTTAGATACACCACACTTTGCTTTTGTTAGCAAACGCATCAAATTCATCAATAAAAAGATGGCCATTACTGGGCCTGTTCATCCCGAGTTTGAAGGTGTTCCGGTTCCGGTTATCTTACCTTTTGGATTATATCCTTTAAGTCAGGGTCGCCACTCCGGATTAATAGCACCTGCATTTAGTGCCAACGAACAATACGGGTTATCTTTAGAAGGGTTAGGATACTATAAAGTAATCAATGATAATTGGGATATTACGGCAAGAGGAACCTTGTATTCTTATGGTGGGTGGACGTTAAATTTGAGTCCACGGTATTACAAAAGGTATCACTATAGAGGAAGTTTTTCGTTGGATATGCAACGTTTCAAATCGAACTTCAAAGGCGATCCGGATTATACATCCAGTAGAACATTTAATGTTCGATGGTCGCATAGTTCCGATACCAAAGCTCGACCTGGTGTAACTTTTAACGCTAATGTTAATGCAGGTAGTACTAAGTTTAACGAATTGGTTCCTAATAGTCCTAATAGAAATTTCAGCAACCAATTAAACTCAACCATTTCTTACAATAAGGTTTGGAAAGAATTCAACATTGCTTTAAATGCAAGCCATTCTCAAAATACCAATCAAAAAACCATCAGTGTATCCTTGCCTGATGTAAGTTTTAATCTTAACACACAATATCCATTTAGAAGAAAAGAAGCAGTGGGTAAATTAAAATGGTTCGAAAATATTGGTATCGCCTTAAACTCTAATGTTCGCAGTCAAACGTTTTTCTCCGATGATACTGCAATCAGTAAATTAAACATCGGTAAGCAAATTTTTGATAATTACAAATGGGGAGGAAATCATAATATACCCATTTCTTTGTCTTTACCCCAAATAGGCCCATTTCAAATTTCGCCATCAATTAGTTATGTAGAACGTTGGTATCAAGAAAGGTTTAGAAGAACTTGGAACAGCACGAGTAGAAAAGTAGATACAACCATAAAAAATGGATTTTTTACAGCAAGAGATATGTCGTTTGGATTAAGTATCGCCACTCGTATATTCGGTATGTTCACATTTGGCAAAAAATCTAAGATAAAAGCTATTCGTCACGAAATAAGACCTTCTATTGGGATCAATTATAAACCCGATATGAATGGTAAATATTTTTATGCTACCCAAATAGATACATCGGGAAGAAATGCACGTTTTTCGTTGTATGAAAGAAGTTTATACGGTGCATTTGGAGAAGGTAGATTTGGTGGGATGAGTTTTAATATCGACAATAATATCTCTATGAAAATTAGGGATAAGAAAGATACCACTGCCGATGCCACTAAAAAAGTTACGTTGATAGATGGATGGAGTTTGGGTGGCAGTTATAATTTCTTAGCCGATTCATTTGCGTTGAGTGTGTTTAATATGAGTGCACGTTCTAACTTATTCGAAAAAATCAATATCACGGCTACGGCCACTTTCGATCCTTATCAGGTAAACAGTAGTGGAGATCGGATCAATAAATTAATATGGCGTAAAAAAGCTTTAACCTTGGGTAGATTGATTGGTGGAAATGTATCCATGTCTACTTCATTTCAAGGGGGCGATAAATCGAAAAAACCTAAAACACCCGGACAAGGCATGCCTTACAATACCAATACCGGTATGCCTTTAGATGAATACCAAACGGAAGCCGCACTCATAAGTAATAACCCTGCAGAATATGCCGATTTTAGTATTCCATGGTCAATCAGTTTATCTTATTCTTTACGTTTTCAAAGAGAAAGAACAGCCGATTTAGTGAGTTACAAAACCAATTTTTATCAGGATGTAAATTGGACGGGCACGGTAAATCTTTCTCCTAAATGGCAATTAGGTTTAAATGGTTTTTATAATATTACCGGAAAAGAATTGGGAACCATATCAATGTCTATTGCAAGAGAGATGCATTGCTGGCAGATGGCTATCAACGTTTCTCCGGTAGGGAAATATCGGTTTTTCAATTTAACCATTAATCCTAAATCGGCTTTATTACGCGATTTAAGAATTAATAGAACCAGGTATTTCTTCGATTTCTAAATACATTTACTCCGCATTTCTTTGCCAATAAAAGCCTAATTTGTTGAGGATTTTTGAAGCTTAATTTTTGTTTTAAGGCACACATGCAGTTTAATCAAGCATTACAACATACCATCATTTGGCGAAGTTTAAATACTGCGTTGGGCTTTGGTATTAATTTGTTGTTGGTGCGTATCATGGGGGCGGCTTTAAGCGGACAATTTTTTTATGCCCTTGCCCTGTTATCATTTATTACATTGGTATTAAGTCTAAGTATTGAAACGGGCATTACTTATATTGGAAGCAATACCTCTGCTAGTATTCCCGCATTAACTGTAGGCATTTTCCCATTATTGGTACTTCAATTTATATTGAGTTGGTGGATATTAAATTGGTTGGATACGCAGGTAGATTTTTTATTCTCTATGTTATTTGTAGTAGGCAATTTAGCGGTTGTTTATTTTTCTGCAATATTGGCTGCATTAAAAAGTTTTGCATGGTTAAACAGTATTCCTGTTGTAGTAAATTTGATTGTAGCATCCGTATTATTATATCTATGGATGCAACCCAATGCCAATCCCGAATGGTGCATTTCATTATTCTGTGGAAGTTTTGCCTTACAAGCTTTTGGATTAGGCATTGCCGTTATAAACTTAGTTGCATTTAAACGTTTTTCATTTGAAAGCATATTTGTGCAATCAAAAAAAGTATTACAATATGCACTTATTGCGTTTATTGGAAATGTGTTGTTTTTTTTAGTGATGCGGGTAGATTATTATTTTGTAGAAAAATATTGCAATGCCGATACGTTAGGCAATTATGTACAAGTTTCAAAAATAGGACAGCTCCTCATTTTACTGCCTTCTATGATTGCGGCGGTTATTTTTCCATATAGTTCTACTACTACACATGAAGATGAAGTGGGCCGTGTACAATGGTTAAGCAGAAGTATATGTTGGATTTATTTACCTATTATGGCATTAATTGCATTGGTTGGGTATTGGGTATTTCCATGGTTGTTTGGAGCATCATTTCATCAAATGTATTTGCCGGTATTGATTTATTTACCCGGTTTTTTTGCATTAAGCATTGTAGCCGTTATAGGCGCATATCTTGCCGGGAAAGCTTTACAAATTCACAATATGATTGGCTCTTCCATTGCTATTGTTATTGTTGCTATTGGCGATTATATGATGATTCCGCAATATGGTATTATTGCAGCCGCTTTAGTAAGCAGTATAGCTTATGTTACCAGTTTGGTTTATTTGTTACTGGTATATAAGCAGAAATTACATATTGGGCCTGCAAGTTTTTTTAGCTTAAGATGGACAGATATAAAAGGGATGAAGGCGTTATTTGGAAATCAATAGTTGAACGATGGTTTAGAAGTTTAGGGGTTTAGAGTTTAGTGGGTGAACAGTAGTTGAACGGTGGGTGAACGATGGTTTAACAGTGGGAGAATGATATGTTTAGGAGTTTAGTAGTTTAGGGTTTAGATATGCTGCATTAAATTAAAAGAACCAACGTCTTTATAATCTTATAATCCCAATAAACTAGTTTAGGAGTTTAGTAGTTTAGGGTTTAGATATGCTGCATTAAGTTAAAAGAACCAACGTCTTTATAATCCCAATAAACTAGTTTAGGTGTTTAGTAGTTTAGTAGTTTAGTTGTTGAACGGTGGAGGAGCTATAGTTTAACGGTTGTAGAAATTCATCTCCGAGCAGGAACTTTACATTTAAAATTAAAAATTCAACATTCAACATTGTATAAAATTTGCGCCTTCATTCCCTTTGCAGCTTTGCGTGAAAAAATCATTTAACATTCAACATTTAACACTCAACATTTAATTCCCCCTCCGGGGAATAACATTCCTGCTGCTAATTTTATACTTTTGATACTATGAATGTACTATGGCTGGCCAGTTGGTATCCCAATAGAACCAATACTACAACAGGCGATTTTATTGAACGCCATGCCCAAGCCGTGGCACCATTTGTAGATACATTGAATTTAATTGCGGTAGTAAAAGACGATACATTGACATTTAATGAAGTGCATTGGGTAGAAGAACAGCAGCAAAATTTTAGATCAATTATTGTGTATTACGGCAAATCGAAATGGGGAAAATGGATCGATCAACTGCTTTCATTTTATAGATACACTGCTTTACAGCGAAAAGCCTACGCAAAAATTTATGGTAAATCAGCTCATCCTAATTTAGTGCATGTACATGTAGCTATGAAAGCTGGGTTATTTGCGGTAGAACTGAAAAAGAAATATCAAATTCCGTATGTTGTTACGGAGCATTGGTCGGGGTATTAT
>JBMOEQ010000168.1:0-7200 GCA_049314655.1 Ferruginibacter sp.
CCGATTTTTCTTTTGTGCCACTATTGATCAATATGGCCAATAACTCCGAATCGCTTAATGCTGCAGCGCCTTTTTGCTGTAATTTCTCTCTTGGGCGGTCGTCTTCGGCCCAACTTTTAATAGAAGTGGATGGAATGTTAAAATTTTTCATGTACGGATTATATTCAACGATTAATAAATGATAGCTTTGCAACGTCTTTTATTCCTTACTTCTCCCAAAATAATATTATGGTCCATAATCATTACGCTAAAATCTTCTCAGGAACAGGGTCGCAATATTTAGCCGAATCTATTGCCAAAAAATTTGGTGAACCTTTAGGCAAAGTAAATATACAACGCTTTAGTGATGGTGAAATAGGTGTAGAGTTTCAAGAAAGTATTCGTGGACAATTTGTGTTTCTTGTACAAAGTACCTATGCGCCTACCGATAACCTTATGGAATTACTTTTAATGATTGATGCCGCTAAAAGAGCATCTGCCTATAAAGTAATTGCTGTAATTCCTTATTATGGCTATGCTCGCCAAGATCGTAAAGATCGTCCGCGTGTAGCTATTGGCTCTAAATTAGTTGCCAATATGCTTACCGCTGCAGGTGCCGATCGTGTGGTTACCATGGATTTACACGCCCCTCAAATTCAAGGCTATTTCGATATACCAGTAGATCACTTAGATTCTTCAGCAATTTTTCTTCCTTATATAGAAAGTCTAAATCTCGAAAATTTAACTTTCGCAGCACCAGATGTGGGTAGTGCCAATAGAATTAGAGAAGTAGCCACCTATTTCGAATGCGAAATGGTGATTTGTGATAAACACAGAAAGCGTGCCAATGAAATTGCAAGCATGGTGGTAATTGGCGATGTTACAGATAGAGATATTGTATTAATAGACGATATCTGCGACACTGGTGGAACATTGGCTAAAAGTGCCGGTCTTTTAAAGGAAAAAGGCGCAAGAAGTGTAAGAGCTTTTTGTACCCATCCTGTATTAAGCGGAAAAGCTTACGAAAATATCGATAACTCGGCTTTAGAAGAATTGGTTGTTTGCGATACCATTCCGGTAAAAAATACAAGTAGTAAAATACGCGTGGTTTCCACTGCCGAATTATTTGCAATAGCTATTAGAAATGCTTTAGAAAATAAAAGCATCAACAGCTTATTCTTGCGCAGCAGAATGGCAAATAAAAAGTAATAGTATTGGGGCATTTTTTTCAACCGTTATCATTAAATGCATCGGCATTTTCAATGATATAATCGGGCACAAGCAATATAATAGCTTATTTAACAGCAGATTAGCCTAAACTTTAAGTCTGCTTGCTTTTTATGCTGTAATTTCTTCATTTTTTCATACCTTCGCGCCTCATAAAAAATAATATAATGAAATCAATTACAATCGAAGGACAAATCAGGACCGAGTTTGGCAAAACAGCCACCCGCCAACTTCGCCTTGAGGAAAAAGTGCCAGCTGTAATTTACGGAGGTGCTAAAGAAATTAACTTTGCAGCATTAGCAACTGAATTTAAAAACTTGGTGTACACACCAGATTTTATGATTGCAGAAGTAAAAGTAGAAGACAAAGTATACAGATGCGTATTAAAAGATCTACAATTTGATAAAGTTTCTGATCTACTCATTCACGTAGATTTTCTTGAATTGGTAGACGATAAAAAAGTAACCGTTACTTTACCTATCAAATTTGTTGGTACACCTGCAGGTGTAAAAGCAGGGGGTAAATTGGTTACTAAAATCAAAAGTTTGAAAGTAAAATTGTTGCCAAAATATCTTCGCGAAAACATCGAATTGGATATCAGCAATTTACAATTAAATGAAAACATTCGTGTTGAAGATGTAATTGCAGAAAATATGGAGAAAATGAACTCTCTTCGTATTCCAATTGCTTCTATTACAATGACACGTCAATTGAAACAAGAAGAAGCTGCTGCCGCTCCAAAAGCAAAAGCTGCCAAAAAATAATTGGTTTAAAAATTACTTCTCAAATCCTGGCCTTGGCCGGGATTTTTTTTGCCCTTTTTGCTCAAAAGAGCCCTTTTTAATACATGTTTTTGCCTTTAAACTGTAGAAAATGATTACCGTATCATTAACAATTTCCTTCAGCCGGTTTCAATGATAGTTCTTACAAACTTTAATTACCTTTGCCCACTTAAATTATTATTATGGGAATGGATCGCAATACAGTGATTGGATTTGTGCTTATTGGTTTACTCTTGATGGGGATGTTTTATTTCAATAGTAAAGGCAGTCAAGCTTTATTAGCAGAACAGAAAAGAGTAGAAGATTCAATTGCACGATTAAAGCCTAAAAAAGATACCTTGGCGGCAAAAATTGATTCTTTAAAATTAGATTCTGCGCGCAAAGTACAAGCTGTAGGTGGTTTTCAACAAAGTTTACAAATACCCGAGCAATTAACCACTTTAGAAAATGAAGTATTAAAAATTCAATTTTCTAATAAAGGAGCTCAACCGCGTATTGTTGAATTGAAGCAATTTAAAACTTTTGATGGCAAACCTTTGTTGCTACAAACCGGAGCATTTAATAAATTATCTTATACCATCAATTCGGGTACCAATCAAACTGCCCATACTGCCGATTTAACATTTACTCCAGGTATTGTTATTGATAGCGCAGATAAAAGCAAATCGCTTGTATTTACTTTAAAAGATTCTGCAGGTAAAGTAATCACACATAAATTTACTTTATTGCCCAATAGTTACATGTTAGATTGGACTGTGGAAATGGATGGCGCCGATCAATTGGTAACAAAATCTATAAATCTCGAGTGGGAAACAGCTACTCCAAAAGCCGAAAAAGATGCCGTATACGAAACTCAACAAACCCAAATTTGTTATTTAGAAGATGGCAAATACGATTTTAATATGGTGGGCACAAGCGGCGATAATTTAAATTTCAATAAATCATTAAATTGGTTGGCCGTAAAGCAACAGTTTTTTATCAGTGCTATCGCTAATAAAAATAAATTTTCGGGAGGTCAAGTAAAATGGACAATCCCAACAGATACGGTTACAAAGCTCATTGCCGAAACTAAAGCTAATTTTAGAATTGATATTCCTGCAGGTGCAAAAGCAACAATACCCTTGCAATTGTATTATGGTCCTAGTGATTTTAATGAGTTGAAAAAAATTGATAACCAAATGGAAAATATTGTTCCATACGGTAGCGGAATTTTTGCTTTTGTAAAATACATAAACCGCCATTTTTTATTGCCGGTATTCGATTTCTTAAGAATGCATGTTGCCAGTATGGGTATGGTAATTTTATTGCTAACCCTATTTATCAGATTACTTACTTCTCCTATTTTATACAAAAGTTATGTAAGCGGTGCAAAAATGAAAGCACTAAAACCAGAAATAGATAAACTGAAAGAAAAGTTTGGCGACGATAAGCAAGGCTTTGGAATGGAACAAATGAAATTGTGGAAATCTGCCGGGGTAAGTCCTTTAGGAGGATGTTTGCCTGCATTGCTTCAAATTCCAATATTCATGTCGCTTTATTATTTCTTCCAATCCAATATCAGTTTAAGAGGCGAAAGTTTCCTTTGGGCAAAAGATCTCGCAGCATATGATTCAATTTTAGATTTGCCTTTTAATATTCCTTTTTATGGAGATCATGTGAGCTTGTTTACACTAACCGCAACCTTAACCAGTTTATTGATTTCTGTATATAGCATGAGTAGCATGCAGGATAATTCTAACCCTGTAATGAAGTACATGCCGTATATCTTCCCGGTATTGTTATTGGGCGTATTTAATGGATTACCTGCCGCATTAACATGGTATTACACCATTTCTAATACCATAACCTTATTGCTGCAAATTGTTATTCAAAAATATATAATCGACCATGATAAAATATTGGCTCAAATTGAAGAAAATAGAAAGAAGCCTGTAAAGCAAAGTAAGTTACAAGAACGTATTGCGGCGATGCAAGAAGCCAATAAAAAAATGCAAGACGACAGAAAGAAAAAATCATAAGAAATAGGTAAAATTTAAAATAATTGAACAGGCCTGCAACTACTTCAACGTGTTGCAGGTCTTTCATTAAAGGGCCGTTATAGATTGGCACGCTTTTGTTATCTTTATTAATGAGGCTTGCTGTTGTTCAATAACAGTTCTAGTTTAAATAAAGTAATATGAAAATTTTTCAAATAATTGGTATAACGGTATGCTTGTTAACAGGTATATCTTCTTATGCTCAAAAAACCATTTCTGAAGGCACGCTATCGTACAATATTGTAATTGAAACAGGCTCTAAAGAACCACAAATGGCCGATGTTTTAGATGGAGCAACTTCAATAGTTTATATTAAAGGTGGATTAAGTAGAACCGATATGGTAAGTGCTTTAGGAAGCGAAAGCACTCTATATGATACTAAAACCGGGGAGGCCATTATATTGAAAGAGTATAGCGGACAGAAGCTAATGATCAGCTTAACCAAAGACGATTGGATTAGCAAAAACAAGAAGTATCAAGGTGTTCAATATACGTTTCAAGATGAAACAAAAACCATAGCGGGATACGAATGTAAAAAAGCTATTGCAAAACTTGCCGATGGCAACACCATTACTGTTTTTTATTCTACCGGATTTAATTTGATGAATAAAGAATACGAACAATTGTTTAAAAATCTTCCGGGCATTCCTATGCAATACGAATTCATTAAAGGCAAAATGAAATTTAGTTACACCCTATCTAAAATGGATTTAAGTCCATTGATGAATAGTAAATTTGAAGCGCCTAAAACTGGATTTAGGGTAATCACTTACCAAGAAACGTTGAAAACAAAATCAACCCAATAAAAAGGATAAAAAAGTAAAACCCTCTTTTAAGGAGGGTTTTTTATTTAGGTTTTCTGATGATTAATTTTAAGCCCGTATAACCAGGTTTTATCTCAGGCATTGCAACCTTATGCTTGTAAGGAATGATATAAGTAGTATTTCCTTTTTGATAAGTAACTAAAGTAGATTGCTGAATATAATTCGAATTCAAACGGTTGTTCGTTGAAATGCTGCCTTTATAATTTAATCCACGGTTTAAATTGTAACCGATAGAAGTTCTTAAATTACCAGGCGTGGTAATGTTAAGACTTGTTTTAGATTTACTTTTTTTACCAATGCCTCTATCCGCAATAGCCAACTGTACCGTACCTATAAGTACAACACCAGAAAGTAATATTTTAAATAGTTTATGCATTTTATGAGTTATCTCTACAAATATAAAGGAAAAAAATTGTGAAAATATCACCATTCATCATTTATTTTCACATACTATTAACGCAAAACAGAAAAAAAAGTTACAGGTTTTTAAGCTTTTTTATTTTAAAACTGTATTTTACAGTAACCTATCGCCCATGAGTCAATTTCCTTACCGCCAAGAAAGAGACGAAATCAAAGAATTGTTAATTCAATTCGATAATCTTAAATCCGGAAGGACCAACTCCTTCATTGAGGAGGATTCTTTTGAAAAAATTATAGACTATTTCGATGATAAAGACGATTTGCCTAAAGCATTAGAAGCATCAGAATATGCTGTAAATCAATATCCTTACTCTTCAACCCTGCTCATTCGAATGGCCGATTTGCTCATTGCTGCAAAGCGCTTTAAAGAGGCACTCTACCAACTGAAACAGGCCGAAATCATGGACAATAACGATATCAATTTGTATATCTTAAAAACGGATGCCTACTTAGCCTTAGAGCAACAAGAAAAAGCTGCAGCGGTTTTAGAAACTGCACTGCTTCATTTTGAAGGAGAGGATAAAATTGAACTTTTATTCGAATTGTCGGATGTTTATGATGATTATGAGCAATTTGATAAGGTTTTCGATTGTTTGGTATATGTGTTAGACATGGATCCCAATAACGAAGAAGCTTTATACAAAATTTGTTTTTGGACCGATTTTACTGGTAGAAATGAAGAAGGCATTCGTTTACACCAACATATTATTGAAGCATTTCCATTTAATGAATTGGCATGGTTCAATTTGGCAGCAGCCTACCAAGGCATAAAATTGTACGAAAAAGCAATCGATGCTTATCATTACGCAGTAGCCATTGATGAAAAATTTGATTATGCTTGGCGCAATATGGGCGACGCTTATTTGCGTTTAAGAAAATATAAAGAAGCTATAGAAGTACTAGAGAAAGTATTGGAATTGGCCCGCCCAGAAGATGTAATTTATGAAGCTATTGGGCATTGCTATGATAAACTTCGTAAATACGAACAAGCTAGGTTTCATTATCGTAAAGCAACACACCTCAATCAGGAAGATAGCCAATTGTATTTTAAAATTGCCTGTACTTATATGAATGAGGGCACATGGGATAGTGCTATAAAAAATTTACAAACGGCGCTTTCTATGCATCGCCACCAGCCCGAGTATAATTTAGCAATGGGTCAATGTTTTATGGAATTGGGCAATTTCCCCGAAGCCATTCAATATTTTGGCAATGTTGTGCACTCGAAACCCAAAAATCATAATGGGTGGATAGAATTACTAAAATGTTTATACAAGGCAAATCTATTTGATCAAGGATTAAATTATGCCAATCAAGCTATAGAAATAACCCATCAAAAGCCCATCTTTTTGTTTTACCGTACCGCCTTTCTTTTGGCGCTTGGAAAATCAAAAGAAGCTACCATTCAGCTAGAGAATGCTATGACTGCTAATCCTAAAATGATTAAAAAATTGCTCGAAATCAATCCGGCAATTCTACAAAGTCAGGCGGTAGTAGATGTTTTGGCTCGTTTTAAACGTTCAATATCTATCTAATTCAATATAGTAGGCTTTTACGATTATGGTTAACGTGCAATGAATTATCTTTGCGCCTTAAACTAATGTGGTATGAATTTTAATCTTTCTCAAATGCCTGAACGTACAATCAGGCCCCGCCAAAACGGGATAACAATGGTAATGGATAAAGGATTAAGTGTAGAAGATGCAAAAAATTTTATGAGCGTCAGTTATCCGCACGTAGATATTGTTAAGTTAGGGTTTGGAACTGCTTTCGTTACACCAACACTTAGGGAAAAATTGGAAGTGTATCGTTCGTATGATATTCCTGTATATTTTGGCGGTACATTATTTGAAGCTTTTTTGATAAGAAACCAATTTGAAGATTACATCAATGTATGCAAAGAATATGGCATCAGTTATATGGAAGTAAGTG
>JBMOEQ010000169.1:0-7169 GCA_049314655.1 Ferruginibacter sp.
AATAGTGGCACAGGGCGTGAAGGCGGTTGGGAAGTCATGCGATTCTTTACCGAACCCAAAAATGTTTGTATAAAATTTTAGATAAAATATGTCAGCTGTAATTAAAACCGAAAATGCGGCCAAACCATTAGGTGCCTATCCACATGCTCGAAAAGTTGGTAATTTACTTTTCCTTTCGGGTATTGGTCCACGTAATGCAGTAGACAATAGTATTCCTGGATTACAATTAGATGCAGAAGGCAATATTGTTGCTTATGATATTGAGGCCGAATGTAAATCGGTATTTGCCAATGTAAAAGCAGTATTGGAAGCCAGTGGCAGCAAATGGGAAAACATTATTGATGTTACGGTGTTTTTAACGCATATGAAAAAAGACTTTCCTATCTACAATAAAATTTATGGCGAATATTTTAGCGGTGTAGAAGCTTGCAGAACTACAGTAGAAGTATGCAGTTTACCAACGCCAATTGCCATTGAATTAAAAGTAATTGCCCTCATAGATTAAAAACCGATTATGCTATTTGAAAATACAGCAGCTTTTGCACAATTATTAGACAAACAAGATGCATTAGCTTCCTTTAGAGATCAATTTTACATTCCGTTGATACATGGAAAAGACAGTATTTATTTTACAGGAAATTCATTGGGCTTGCAACCTAAAACCACACAAGATTATGTGTTGAATGAATTAGAAGATTGGGCGAATTTTGGAGTAGAAGGGCATTTTCACGGAAGAAAACCTTGGTTCAGTTATCATGAACTTTTTCCATCCTTACTTTCAACTATCGTTGGTGCATTACCAGAAGAAATTGTGGTGATGAATCAACTAACGGTGAATCTGCATTTGTTGATGGCCAGTTTTTATCAACCCACAGCAACAAAATTTAAAATTATTTGTGAAGCAAAAGCCTTTCCTTCCGATCAATATGCCTTAGAAACACAAGTACGTTTTCATGGTTTTGATCCTGCTGAAGCTATTGTAGAAATTACACCTCGAGCAGGCGAACATCATTTAAGAATTGAAGATATTGTTTCAACGATTCAAACTCATGCAGCTTCAACAGCATTGGTTTTAATGGGTGGCGTTAATTATTATTCGGGACAAGTATTACCCATGCAAGCCATCGCCAAAGCAGCGCATGAAGCTGGCATATTATGTGGATTTGATTTGGCACATGCTGCAGGAAATATTGAATTGAAATTGCACGATTGGGAAGTAGATTTTGCTTGTTGGTGTAGTTATAAATATTTAAATAGTGGGCCGGGTGGTGTTGCCGGTGCATTCATTCATCAAAAGCATATTACCGATTCCTCCATAAAAAGATTAGCGGGTTGGTGGGGACATGATAAAGACAGCAGGTTTAAAATGGAAAAAGGATTTCATCCAATACCTACAGCTGAAGGATGGCAATTGAGTAATGCGCCCATCATCAGCATGGCTGCACATAAAGCTGCCTTAGATATTTTTGAAAAAGCAGGAATGCCGGCATTAATTAAAAAGGGACAACTGTTGAGCGATTACATGATATTTATTATTGAAACAATCAATGCCCAATTTGATGCGCCTGTTATTGAAATCATCACACCAAAAGATCAAAAAGGCTGCCAAGTAAGTTTGTTGATGTTAGAAAAAGGAAAGCAAATTTTTGAAACACTAAAACAAGAAAGTGTTATTGCCGATTGGAGAGAGCCCAATGTAATTAGGGTAGCCCCCGTGCCTTTATACAATAGCTTTTCAGACATTTATACATTTGGCTCTATTATTCAACGCATCTTAAATCAATAAGGATGAAAAAGAAAAAAGTTGTAATCATTGGTGCAGGATTAGTTGGTTCATTGTTGGCCATATTACTTCGTAAAAGAAATTATACCGTAGAAATTTATGAGCGCAGACCTGATATGCGATTAGAAAAAATGTCGGCTGGCAAATCTATCAATCTTGCTTTAAGCGATAGAGGTATAAAAGCACTGGAATTGGTGGGCATCATGGATAAAATAAAACCCATCTCCATTCCTATGCATGGGCGGTTTTTACACCATGCAGATAACAGCACGGCTTTTCAACCTTATGGAAAAGAAGGGCAGTTCATCAATGCCGTATCTAGAGGTATTCTCAATTGCACATTAATGGATGAAGCAGAAGCCCATGGCGCAACCATCTTCTTTAATGAAAAATGCACCCATGTAGATTTTGAGCAACATGAAATTCATTTTGAAAACAGTAAGAAAGGAAGAAATATTGAAATACATGCCGATTTAATTTTTGCAAGCGATGGCGCTTTTTCGGCTGGAAGAGAAAGCCATCAACATCAACACAACCGTTTTCAATATCAACAATATTTTATTGATTATGGATACAAAGAATTGTCTATTCCTGCAGGTACAGCCGGAAGTTTTCAGTTAGAAAAAAATGCACTGCATATTTGGCCTAGAGGAAAATATATGATGATCGCTTTACCTAATATCGATGGCAGTTTTACCTGCACATTATTTTTCCCTTTTGAAGGATATCCTTCATTTGAAAGCTTAGATACACCGGAGAAAATGTTGCAATTTTTTACCACAACATTTGCCGATGCGGTTCCTTTAATGCCCCAATTGGAAGAAGAATATTTTAGCAATCCAACAGCATCATTGGTTACCGTTAAATGTTTCCCTTGGGTACGCAATGATCATTTTGCACTCATTGGTGATGCGGCACATGCTATAGTACCCTTCTTCGGACAAGGCATGAATTGTGGTTTTGAAGATTGTACGGTACTCAACGATTTATTAGATAAGCATGTTGAAAATTGGACAGCAGTTTTAGCCGAATATCAAACCTTACGCAAACCAGATGGAGACGCCATTGCCGATTTAGCATTGAATAACTTTATTGAAATGCGCGACAAAGTTGCCGACCCAAAATTTATATTGCAGAAAAAAATTGAAGCTTGGTTTAGTGCCAAACATCCCGACAAATGGACTCCGGCTTATGCACAGGTAACATTTAGTCCGCATATACGATATAGTGATGCTTTAAAAAATGGCGCACTTCAAGATGAGATCATGCAAACCATTATGCAAGTGGAGGATATAGAAAATAAATGGGATAGCGTTGAAATAGAAACCCTCCTGCTTCAACAAATTTCAAATAGGAAAAATGTATAAACTTCCCTATTTCACAGAAACCAATAATGATGTTGTTTTCAAATTCATGCAACAACATGCATTTGCGTTAGTTATAGGAAATAGCCATGCACATCCCATAGCCACACAGCTTCCTTTAATGGTGGAGCAAGATGATAAAGGCGACATCATTATTTCGGGACATTTCATGCGCAATACCGATCATCATTTAGCATTTGAATGCAACCCTAATGTGCTGGTTATTTTTAATGGCCCACATACTTATGTTAGTGCATCTTGGTATACCAATAAAGCTTCTGCCAGCACTTGGAATTACATAACAGTGCATGCAAAAGGTGTAATGGAATTTGTAGATGAAACCAAAACCATCCAATTACTAAAACAACTTACCGATCAATTCGAAAATCAAGAAAGTGCTGCAGCTTTTCATCATATGCCTGATGATTATGTTCAAAAAATGGCAAAAGCTATTGTTGGATTTACCATCAAAGTTTCGTCGGTTGAAAATGTTTTTAAACTGAGTCAAAATCATACTGAAGAAAACCGTCGTAATATTGTAGCGGAATTATTAAAAAGAGGCGACGAAAATTCCGTCACTATTGCTCAATTAATGCAAGAAAGATTTTAATTATCATCATGACAAGAGTTGAATTAATATCCGAGATAAAAAAGAAAAAAAGTTTTCTCTGTGTTGGTTTAGATACAGACATCACAAAGATTCCGGCACATTTAAAATCACATCCGAATGCAATTGTTGAATTCAATCGGCAGATTATAGAAGCTACAAAAGATTATTGTGTAAGCTATAAAATCAATACGGCGTTTTATGAAGCAATGGGCAAAGCCGGATGGGAAGCCATGGAAGCCACATTGGAATACATCCCCAATAATCATTTAAAAATTGCAGATGCTAAACGTGGGGATATTGGCAACACTTCGAGCCAATATGCGAAGGCATTTTTTGAAGCATTGAAATTCGATGCCATTACCGTAGCGCCGTATATGGGAGAAGATAGCATCAAACCATTTTTAGAATACGATGATAAATTCACCATTGTATTGGGTTTAACCAGCAATGCAGGTAGTAAAGATTTTGAACAACAAACCATATTGAAATCCAATGGCACAAGCAGTACATTATATGAAACTGTTTTAGAAAAAGTAAGTACTTGGGGAACGCCTGATAATTTAATGTTTGTAATTGGTGCTACTAAAGCCATTGAATTAGCATCTATCAGAAAAATCATTCCCGATCATTTTTTATTGGTGCCCGGCGTTGGATTTCAGGGAGGCAGCTTAGCCGAAGTAGCTCAGTTTGGCATGAATAAAGATTGTGGCCTATTGGTAAATGCCAGCAGAGCCATTATTTATGCCGGCAATGACGAAAACTTCGTAAAAGAAGCCGCCATCATTGCACAGCAATATCAAGTTGAAATGGAAAATTATCTGAATCCAATACTATAGTTGAAATTAACTTTTCAAAGCATTAATAACCATTGGCGCTGCTTTTTCGGCCCAGCGTTTATATTCTAATTCCGAAGGGTGCAATCGATCAAGCGCTAAATACTCGGGCTTGTGACCATCTGTACGTTGCTCGGTTGTATTATCCTGGTATGCCACATGATGTTTTAAGGCAATTTTTTGACAGCTACGATTATACGCATCTATTGCAGTCGTTACTTTATCCTTGTTTATATCATGGGCAAAAGGTGTAACACTCCAATCCGGTATACTCATCACCAAAACTTTATCGGTATCATTATTGACCAATGCAATAGCTTTTAACAATAAGGTTTCAAATTCGGGTTCAAAACTTTCAATCGATCTTTCACGATATTGGTTATTGACTCCAATCAATAAGGTAACAAAATCGTATGTAGGTAATAATTGGGTAGAATCAATTAATTCAATCAACTCATCAGTAGTATAACCGGTTATGGCAATAATTTCGGGTGGAGCGAAAGTAATTCCTTGATCTTTGAATAGCGATGTTCTTCGTAATATTTGAACCAGTTGATTTGGGAAATTATGCGGGATAGGAACACCTTCACCACAGGTATAACTATCCCCTAAGTTTAATAATTGTAATCTTTTCATGAAATAAGGTTTATACAAACAGATTTATTCATTTTTAGCATCATCGGGTATGCCTGGCTTGAAATTTCCTTCTGGCAATGTATACCAAGGAACAATATCTACCATAAATAATCCGGCTGCAATTGCAGGATCGGTTTGAGTATAGCGAATGGCATCTTCTTTTGTTGGACAATCAAATACAAAAATACCACGCCATTGATTGTCGTTTTTTCCAAAAGGCCCTGCCACTTTTAAAATACCTTCTTTATACAGCTTTTCGATATTGCTCATATGGCCTTTTAAGAGGGTAGCTTTAGTGGCAGAATCGAGTTGTTGATTAGGTCCTGTTTTAATCATTACAAACCAAAACTGTTTGATTTTAGGCGCTGGAGATTCTACTTCTTTGGGCTGATTGGTTTGTTGCGCAAAAATATTGGATGAATAACATCCTAAAACGAGGACTAAACAAACAATTGCTTTCTTCATGGATTATAATTTAATAAAAAGTGAATTTAAAAGTACAACAAAATATCACCCAATCATAGTAACCAACTATCTTTGTAGAACAAAATAAGATTCTTTTTTACAGACAAAACGATTGCTATTTCCGCTGTTCAATAGAGTCTACAATTTTCATTTTTATAAACATTGCTATGGCCGCCAAAACAGACAATTTTCAATCACCCGATTATTTTAATGTAGACGAGTTACTTTCTGAAGAACATAAAATGGTTCGAGAAAGTGTACGCAATTATGTAAAGAAAGAAATTTCTCCCATCATAGAAGATTATGCACAAAGAGCCGAATTTCCTGAGCATATTGTAAAGCAATTGGGCGATTTAGGTTGCTTTGGCCCTACCGTTCCCGAACAATATGGTGGTGGTGGATTGGATTATATCAGTTATGGATTGATGATGCAAGAATTAGAGCGTGGCGATAGTGGAGTACGTTCTACCGCATCTGTGCAAGGAAGTTTGGTAATGTTTCCTATTTATCAATATGGAAATGAAGAACAACGCCATAAATATTTACCCAAATTAGCTAGTGGAGAATGGTTAGGCTGTTTTGGTTTAACCGAACCCAATCATGGCAGTGATCCAAGCAGCATGTTAACCACCATTAAAGATGCCGGTGATCATGTTATTTTAAATGGTGCAAAAATGTGGATCAGTAATGCACCCTTTGCTCAAGTAGCCGTAGTTTGGGCAAAAGATGACAACGACGAAATTAGAGGCGTAATTGTAGAAAGAGGCATGGAAGGTTTTACAACTCCCACTACCCATGGAAAATGGAGTTTAAGGGCGAGTGCAACCGGCGAATTGGTTTTTGATAATGTAAAAGTTCCAAAAGAAAATATTTTACCTAATGTAAAAGGATTGAAAGGCCCATTAGGTTGTTTAACCAAAGCCAGATATGGTATTGCTTGGGGTGTAATTGGAGCAGCAATGGACTGCTATGATATTGCTTTGAACTATGCAAAAGAAAGGGTTCAATTTGGCAGACCGATTGCTGGATTTCAATTGCAACAAAAGAAATTGGCCGAAATGATTACTGAAATCACGAAGGCACAATTACTCAATTGGCGTTTAGGTGTGTTGATGAATGAAGGCAAAGTAACACCACAACAAGTAAGTATGGCCAAACGAAATTCTTGTGAAATTGCTACACAAATTGCACGTGATGCCCGCCAAATGTTAGGTGGAATGGGTATCTCTGGCGAATATCCTATCATGCGCCATATGATGAATTTAGAAAGTGTAATTACTTACGAAGGCACACATGATATTCATTTATTGATTACCGGCATGGATGTAACCGGCTTAAACGCTTTTAAATAAGCAAAAAGCAACCCATCTAAATAAAACGAATAAACGTAAAAGCTTTCTATATGAAAAACATATCTGTCATTGGTGCTGGTACTATGGGAAATGGTATTGCACATGTATTTGCGCAAAATGGATTTT
>JBMOEQ010000170.1:0-7145 GCA_049314655.1 Ferruginibacter sp.
GAATTAAGTCTATTGAATCCTATGTTTTTTGCCGCCATTTTTGCATCGTCACTTTAACCAAATAAAAGAACATGCAAAAATTATCAATCTTTATTGCTGCACTGCTTATTACTACATCTCTGCTTGCGCAATCATCAATTCGTTCAAAACAATTTAATATTGAAAAGGGCATTGCTATTCAAGGGTACGACCCAGTTGCTTATTTTAATCAAAATAAAGCAGTAAAAGGCAATAAAAATTTAGCTGCAGTAGCAGAAGGAATAACCTACTATTTCTCCTCCGTTTCAAATAGAGATCTGTTCATTAAAGATTTCAAAATGTATGAACCACAATATGGCGGATGGTGTGCTTATGCAATGGGTAAATCTAACGATAAAGTTGAAATTGATCCGGAAACATTCAAAATACTCAATGGTAAATTATATCTCTTTTATCATTCTTGGGTTAACAATACCTTAAATAAATGGAATGCAGATGAAAAGAACCTAAAAGCAAAGGCAGATATTAATTGGCAAAAAAATATTCAATAATCAACTATTAAAAAAACGTTTATGAAATTTTCTGTAATTATTTCTTGGTTGCTTCGAATTGTTGCAGCTTTAATTTTACTACAAACTTTATATTTCAAGTTCACTGCTCAACCCGAGTCAGTAGAATTATTTACCAAATTGGGAGTTGAACCTTGGGGAAGAATTGGAACAGGTGTAATGGAGTTGTTTGCAAGTATATTATTGCTCCTTCCATCAACAGTTTTTATTGGAGCTTTTCTAGGTGTTGGATTAATGTCTGGGGCAATATTGTCTCATCTTACAATACTAGGTATTGAATCAAAAGGAGATGGCGGACAATTGTTTTTTTTAGCCATTGCAGTTTGGGTTTGTTGTGCAATACTTATGTGGTTAACAAAAGATCAAGGCATCAATTATTTAAAAAAAATTAGGAAGCTTTAATACAATCCTTAAAACATTATTTATTTGATTTTAAAAAAAGTATATGATATTTCAACAATTGAATCAACAATTTCAGTTGCTTAGTAATCTTTTAATTGCGCTTTCTGATGAACAATTCACCAAAAAGATAACACATTTAGGTAATTCAAGTATTGGTGGTCATACAAGGCATATTATTGAACTTTTTCAATGCACATTTGAAGGCTATAATTTGGGTAATATTGATTATTTCAATCGTATAAGAAATCTACAATTAGAAAATGATCGGTTGTTAGCAAATTTTAAGCTTCAGCAATTTATTGGCATTATGCAAATGGCCGATAAAACCTTAAATCTTCGTGTTGAACAACTAGATGAGGGAGGTAAAACTTTACAAGTAGCTACTACATATTTTAGAGAGATTGTGTATAATACAGAACATACCATACATCATTTGGCATTAATAAAAGTTGCATTATTTGAAATGAAACTGGATATCGTTGATGATCATTTTGGGATGGCTTATTCCACCATAAAATACCAGGCTTCTATGGCCAACAAATAATATGAAAAGACTAATCTTTCGTAAATTATTAATGATGCATTTATTAAGTTGTATGAGTATTTTATTGCTAGCACAGGATAGTTCAAAAATATTTTTTACTACTGCTGTAGGCTTGCTTCACCCGGTGTCTGCTTTTTCAAATGCTTATCAAAATTCGCTTGCATTAAACTCGGGTATTGAATACAAATTAGGCAAACAATATTTTGTACAGTTTGTAATTGATTTTAATGCAGTAAAATACAGTCAGCAATTAAAAGACGATAATGCAGCTTATCTCTTTCAAAAAACAAGTAGTTCTGTTTTGTTAGCCGGATTTAATATTGGGAAAGATTTTCCCCTAATTCGCTCCGGAAAATTATTTGTATCTCCTTATGTGGGCATTGGCTATGTTAACATTGGCGAACCCCGGTTAATGGTTGATACAGTAAATAGAATAATAACCCAGCAGGTTGAAAGAAAAAATGGTTTATTTGAAAGATTAGGTTCAAGATTAGCCTATTCTACAACTTCTAAGGTATTACAAACTGTTTATATTGATTTGTCTTATTGGACATCAAGTATAAAAGTGCAACAAAGTAATCCTAAGGCTTTTTCTTTTTTGATAGGAACCAGATTTGGATTTTAAGCTAAAATTATTTTTATGTGTACAGTCGTTTTTATTCCAACAAAGGATAAAATTTATTTTGGATCTTTGAGAGACGAAAATCCCAAAAGGCCCAATGCCTATCAGCCTCAACTATTTTCAACTAAACATTTTTCTTATATAACCCCTAAAGATGCATTAGCAAATGGTACATGGGTTGGAGTAAATAATTGGGGTAATGTTATTGTATTATTAAATGGAGGCTTTGAACAGCATTTGCGAAAAAGCCATTACCGCCAAAGTAGAGGCTTATTTGTTACAACATTATTGGCTTCCGAATCGCCAGTATTAGCTTGGAGTCTTATAGATTTAAATGATATAGAACCATTTACATTAGTTGTATGGAGTGATGGAAATTTGTTTGAATTGGTATGGGATGGCAATGAAAAACATAGAAGAAGGTTGGATGAAACTCAATCGCATATTTGGTCTTCCTCAACATTGTACAATGCCGAAAATAAAATAATACGCAAGGATGCATTTCAAAACTGGATGTTTAAGCATCCACCTATTTCTAAGATTTCATTACTCAATTTTTTCAAGTCATTTACAAATAAGGAGCATGGATTTATTATGAACCGTAATGAAAAAATAAAGACACTTAGTTTTACATTTATAGAATTAAACCCACATATAGAGGCGATTATGAGCTACTATGATTTTTTAACAAATTCTAATAGTGAACAATCATTGCCATTAGAAATGGAGAAAAGTGAATGTTTTATTTCAAATGTTTTTAGCATAAAAGAATAATCAATTTTAGACAGTTATTTTACTATGAGAAAGTTGTTCATAAAATCATTGAGTTGGGAATATTGGCCTGTTTGGATGGTTTATTTTCCGGTAAGTTTTTATTTCATTTACTTGTCTATCAAGGCAAGATCTTTGTTTTTCTTTTCAGCATCTAATCCTTCCATAGAAACCGGCGGTATGTTTTTTGAAAGTAAATGGGAGATCTTTAAACTAATTCCGAAAGCATATTTTCCACCCACAATATATGTTGAGGGTGGAGATAAAATGAGTACTATCCAAGAACAAATGGTTATTGCAGGTATTGATTTTCCTGTAATAGCAAAACCCGATAGAGGCGAGCGTGGATGGGCAGTAAAAAAGATACACAATATTGAAACTTTAGAAGCATATAAAACGGCATTGAATGTTCCTTTTCTAATTCAAACCTATATCAATTACCCGGTTGAGTTAAGTGTATTTTACTTCCGGCATCCATCTCAAAATAACGGCGTAATAACTTCGGTAACATATAAAAAGCTACTTACCATAATTGGTGATGGACGTTCTAGCATTGGCGAATTGATTCAACAAAATGATCGTTCCTATTTGCAATACGAAAGATTATTAAAACAGCATTTAATTGATTTTACCTATATACCTAAAGCGAATGAAAATGTTTTACTCGTACCTTATGGCAATCATGTATTAGGAACAACCTTTCTTAATTATAATCATATTATTGACGAATCACTTACCCATGTTTTTGATGATCTCAGTAAACAGATCGACGGTTTTTATTTTGGCAGATACGATTTGCGATGTGCAAGTATTGAAGATTTAAAAATGGGGAAAAACTTTTCTATTCTAGAATTAAATGGCGCTGGTGCTGAGCCTGCTCATATTTATGAACCTGGCTTTTCTTATTTTAAAGCACAATATATAATGGCGAAACATTTTAAAATGATGTATAGCGCTGCAAGAGAAAATAATAAAAGGGGAGTACCGTATATGTCTTACAAAACCTTTAAACATACAAAGCTTTTGGAGAAAATGTATAAACGTAAGGTTGCACTTGTTGTGTAATACTACATCTTTTTTAAAGGGCAGTAATCATAACGGTGTCATTGTTTTTCTGTCAATCTATTTTTGAAAGCAGCACGGTATGTATTAGAAATTCGAGTTGAGGTAAACAGTAAAAGTTTATTATTCCCTATAGATTTTAATTTACTTAATCAATCTTAGAAATCTTCCTTTGCACAACTTGATTATTATATTCAAAAGCGATGATATAAATGCCCCTGCTTAAATTGGTTAAACCCCAATAAGTAACACTATTTAATCCTACACTTAATCGCTTGTTTTCTTTCATTACTTGTTTGCCATAACTATCAAAAAGCGACATTTTTACCAAGCCATCATTGGGAAGAACAATATTTGCTTGTAATGAAGTAGAGAATGGATTCAATAACCCGTTTACTTCAAAGTTCATTTGTTTACTCAGAATGATTACTTTACTGTATTTAAATTGTTGTTGGGTATTTATTATTTTTAGGCGATAGTATTTTGTTTTAATCAACAACTCCGGATCGGTGAATGTATATTCAACAAGGTTACTGCTATTGCGGGCTGGAAGCTCACCAATGGAATAATAATTAATGCCATCAACACTTTTTTCAACTTCGTATTTAATTAATTGTTGCTCATTATTTACTATCCAATTCAACTGCGCATTGCCTCTTGCATTTAAACTTCCTGTGAAAGAAAGGAAATTGGCATCTACCACATTCGGACAAGTAATTAAATTCAGTAACACACTTTTGTTGTCGGTAAAGGAGCAAGTTGCGCTACTTAAATTGGCATTACTGGTAGCTACAACAACTCGGTATAAATGTCCGCTATCTGCAGCATAAGCTAAGAATGCAGGGTAATTGGTAACAAACTGATATAATCCACCTATTAAAACCGGTGTTGCTGTTCCTGTAGTTGGTATTGGAGGTGGCCCCCATGTTAATCCACCATCGGTGCTTCTTTCCCATTTATACCAAGAGTAATTGGGATTATACGTATAGCGAATGGTATCTGATAAATTTACAAGTACACCATTATTACATCCTAAAAGCGGATTGTAATTCATGGTCATAGAAGGACCACAAGTACCAATTGCAATATCATCAATAGCCCAATCATTACCTCCACCACCTGAAGCGTTATTTCTTATCGAAATAATGGCACTTGTTTGTCCGGCATTCGTTTTAAAAACGAAACCCTTCTTTTGCCAACCGGTTGTATCCATTTGTCCGGTTGAATAAATATCTACCCCATCTATTGAAAATGTAAGATTAGGATATACGCCGGGTCTGTATGTTGCCGCGCTATTTGAGTCAATTCCACATCGTTTACAAACATTTCTTAACCAAGCCGAAAACTCATAATACGTATCCGGACATAATCCAGTTACCGATTGCCGATATGCTTCACTTGTAACCACATCTGCATTTACAACCAGCATATAACCTCCACGGGTACCCGGAGCTTTAGCCGGATTTCCTGCGGCGGTTGTAGTTCCGGTATGATCGCCAATGATATCCCAAAAGCCGCCATGCATTCTGTGTGCACAAGAATCTGCAGCCGGAATGGGAGTGGGATTGGGACAATTGGGTTGCATTCTTGCATTAAAATTTGTACGTGCCGTTGGACTTAAATTATTTACCAATGTATACGATCCGTCTGACGTAGAGGCGGTTCTTGATAACGGTTTGTAATCATAACTAGGGATAGGAAAAATTGGGCCGGATACTCTATTTTGTACCGAACCACTATCAAATGTTCCCCTATATTCAGAAGCTAAATTACTGCCTAAAGCATTGGCGCAAAGTGTAGATTGTGTAGCGCCATTAATTAAAATTTTATATCGCGTGCCGGTTACAATTGTATCGGATCCACTAGAGGTTTTTCTGTAAATAAATTTGGGAGCAGCTAATATTATGGTATCACCAACATTTCCGGTTACTTTAACCCTAAATGCTGTTGTTATTAAAGTGCCTCCGAATAGTAATGGCCTGTATGTACCAATAACAACATTACTAGAACCGGAGTTATCCGTTAACACACCATAATTGATGTTGTTAGGAATGGCAGGAGCAGAACCAATATTGATTCTGATTTGATATTTTCCCACACCTGGATTTTGATTATAAGTTCCGGGGTCGTCGTTTCCGGTTAGCGTATATTTTCTAGCTGTAAGTCCTTCGTTTGTAATTAATTTTAAAGAATCTGCTGTGCCAATGAGCATTGTTGTTTTGAGCGGTACACTATCATAATACCTTACGGAATACAATGTTTTTGAATTGGCAATATTATAGCTGCCTCCAAAATAATAATTGGTTCTAATTTCAAGTGTATCACCTACTTGTACAAATCCTCCGTTCGTTTTTTTGCTGATGTTAACGTAGCTGTTTCCTGCCCCAAAAATAGGGTTGTGTTGGGCATACAAGTTTGTAATTCCCGTAGAAAATATACCTACGTGGAATAACAGGAAAGGGATAATCTTGGGTAAAGATCTTTTCATTATATATTGGATTTCTAAAAAGTGCACATTATAGTTGGGCACACGTTTACACTAAGCATAACGCACAATAAATTAAATTATTTTATATGTGCCAATAAGATTGTTATAATAATATTCTCAGCAGCTCGTTATACTCATTGGAAAATTTAGTTAATGATCAATTGCTCATTCATTTATTAAATTTTCTAGTAATCTAATCCTATTGGCATGTACAAAAACTATTCAATTCTTTTTCTTACTTACATTTCGACAATTATTATGCCAAGGCTTAATGCTCAGGCACCAGGAGAAGTGTTTGCTGCTAAAAGAGTGGTAAACGCTACAACAAATGCAGGCAGATTTCGACACCCGTTTGCAATGGTTATGGGTTTAAATGATTCTTTATGGGTTACAGAAAGAAGAGGGTTTGTGGTTCGTATTAATACCAACAGCGGCGCAAAGAAAGAATTGTTGAATATCAGTGCACAAGTAAAATTTACAACCAGTGGCTCTGGCTCTTCAATGGGTATTTCTCAAGATGGCATGTTTGGAATAGCATTGCATCCCGAATTGAATACTGGAACAGGTAAAGATTTTGTTTATCTCGCTTATTGTTATGATTCTTCGGGTTTTAGAAGGGTAAGAATTGTGCGGTTTACTTACGGCAAAAGCGCTGTATCACCTTATGGAGATACGTTGAAGAATGAAACCATTTTATTAAGAGGCATT
>JBMOEQ010000171.1:0-7053 GCA_049314655.1 Ferruginibacter sp.
AAGTGTTCTATTGGTATTTTCTCAAACAAATCCGGCTCCTCAAGCGGTTCCTTACACTCAAAATTTTGCGGCTTTTACTGGAACAGGTTCTAGTTATCCTGCGGGATGGCAGGGTTGGACGATCACTGGAAGCACAGCGGCTACATTTCCTACAGGAGCGCCTGCTGCCGATCAGGTTTTAGCAACCGGAGCAACCGCTCAAAATTCAGCAGTATCGGCTTTTGTAGGCGATGCTGTGGGTAAAATTGCTTTTTTATGCACTTCTAGTGCCTTGAAATCTATTGTGCTTGCTGTAAATACAACTGGCATTAATACAGTTCAAGTTGCCTATACTGCTGCAACTCAACGCCAACAAATTGCAAATCGTATTGGTGCCATGGGCTTGCAATATAGAGTAGGTACTTCGGGCACATTTACGAATGTTACTGGAAGTGAATATCAAAATATTGGAGGAGTAGATAATATTACCGGAACAGGTTCATTAAACACTCAAAGTATCGTGGTTACTTTACCATCGGCTTGCGATAACCAAGCTGTAGTTCAGTTGCGCTGGGTATATCGTGAAGTGTCTGGTGCTTCAAACCGTCCGGGATTTTCGATAACCAATGTAAATGTTACAGCAGGTACGCCTGTTACTCCGGCTTCAGTTACTGCAGGTACATTGGTGAATTTTGGTAACGTTACTGTAGGTACAAACTCAACTGCACAAACGGTAAATATTACCGGAGCTAATTTAACTGGCGCTCCTGGTAATTTAACCATTACAGCACCTTCTACTAATTTTCAAGTTTCCTCAAATAATATTGCTTGGGGCCCAACTGCCACTATAGCGTATAATTCCGCTACATTAGGTACTACACCTTTTTATGTACGTTTTACACCACAATCTACAGGAGCATTATCCGGTAATATAACGATTACAGGCGGTGGATTATCTGCTGCTGTAAATGTTGCTGCTGCCGGAACAGGCATACCTTCTGTTTCTCCTACATTAACCAATACAAGTTTAGCTCCCTTTGTAAATACTTGTTTAAATGTTACTGCTGGCCCTAATTCATTTACACTTAGTGGAAGCAATCTTAATACAGATGAATTGCAAATTGATCCCTTACCTGGATATACCTTTGCTACATCTGCGGGAGGAACTTATGCTTCAACATTGGTATTAACACAAAGCGGAGGATCATATTCACAAATAATATTTGTAAAATTCACGCCAACTGCTGTACAATCTTATAGCGGAAACATATTAATCACTGGTGGTGGCGCTACAGCTATAAATGTTGCTGCTGTTGGTGCGGGAGTTAATTCTGCTCCATCTGTTACAACCGGATCTGCTAGTGCAATTACTACTACTACAGCAACATTAGCAGGATCAATTCCTTCAATTGGTTGTTCTTCAATTTCCGGATATGGTATCGAATATAGTTTAGTGAATGGTTTTGCTTCAGGTAATGGTACATCTATTGCTTCAAACAATTTGTCTGCCGGTTCGTTTGCTGTTGCCTTAAATGGATTAACGGCTTCAACTACTTATTACTACAAAGCTTATGCTACAAATGATGCAGGTACAAATTATGGAACACAACAAAGTTTCACTACTGCAGCACCTCCGCCACCAGTAGTTACAGTTACTACGCCATCAGCCTTTGGTACATTATGTTTAAATGTTGTTAGCGCTGCTAGCTCTATTGATATTACAGGTGCTAATTTAACTACTGCTAATTTAGTAGTTGGCCCATTGGCAGGTTTCAGTTTTGCAACAACTGCTGCCGGAACATTTACTTCAAGTTTATCTTTAACTCAAACAGGTGGAACATTTACACAAACAGTGTATGTGAAATTTACACCTACTGCTGCACAAGTTTACAATGGCAATATTCCAATAACTGGCGGAGGATTAACCAATGCAACTAATGTTGCCGTTACTGGAACTGGTATCAACACTGCTCCTTCAATTGCAGCTACTGATTCTTTGGTTACCAATCCAAATACTGCAATTTTAACCGGAACCGTAACGGATAACGGATGTAGTGCGGTAACAAGTTATGGAGTTGTTTATAGCAGTATCCCTGGATTTAGAATTGATGCGGGTACTAGAATTTTTGCATCTAATTTAGGTGCAAATGGCAAATTCACTGCAACTGTAATTGGATTGGTACCGTTTACACAATATTACTTTAGAACATTTGCTACGAATGCAGGCGGTACAACCTATAGCGATGAAAAAGCATTTACTACACAAAGAATTCCTTTGGCTTTAACCGTGTATAATAGCCCTATTCAATTGGGTGGAACACTTAGGTTCTCTTTGAATAATGTGGTAAAGGGGAATTACTCAATTCGTTTAATTGGCCAAGGCGGACAATTGATATTTCAAAAGAACTTTTTGATTCAAGTTAATTTCTTAGATAATAGCTTTAAGATTCCATCTACCATTCAAAGAGGCTTGTATACTTTGCAAGTGATCACTCAAGGATTTAGTACCGAAACATCTTTTATGATTTTATAAGCAGTTTTTAAATACTGAAAAAAAGGTCCTTCACGGGCCTTTTTTTATGCCTTTTTTGAAACAATATTAGCTTTATAAATGTCAAGCTGTCAGCAATTCATACTTGGTATTTTCTTTGCCCTATACATGCAAACGAATTAAATTATGCAAAAAGGTAATATCCGGGTACAAACAGAGAATATCTTCCCGATCATCAAGAAATTTTTATACAGTGAACATGATATTTTTCTGCGCGAATTAGTGAGTAACGCAGTAGATGCTACTCAGAAATTGAAGACTTTATCTTCCCTTGGCGAAGCAAAAGGAGATATTGGAGAACTCCGTATTGATTTAAAAATTGATGCAGAAAATGGCACTTTAACCATTTCTGACAAAGGCATTGGGATGACCAGTGAAGAAGTTGATAAATACCTTAATCAAGTAGCGTTTAGTGGTGCGGAAGAATTTTTAAATAAATATAAGGGCCAAAATGAGAATAACATAATCGGGCATTTTGGATTAGGATTTTATTCTTCATTTATGGTGAGCGATAAAGTGCAAGTGATTTCTCGTTCCTTTAAAGAAGATGCAAAAGGCGTTCAATGGGAATGTGATGGTAGTCCGGAATTCAGTTTAGATGAAGTTGAAAAAACTGATCGTGGAACTGATATCGTATTGCATCTGAATGAAGAAAGCAAAGAATTTTTAGAACCGGAAAGAATCAAAACCATCTTAAATAAATTTTGTAGGTTTTTACCGGTACCTATCTTTTTTGAAGACAATCAAATTAATAATCCAACACCGGCATGGACTAAAAAACCTTCGGAGCTTACTACAGAAGATTATCAAAATTTCTACAAAGAATTATATCCATACAATGAACCCCCATTATTTTGGATTCATCTTAATGTAGATTATCCGTTCAATTTAACGGGCATTTTATATTTCCCTAAGATTAAGCAGTCGTACGAAATACAAAAAGATAAAATTCAATTGTATTGCAATCAAGTATTCGTTACCGATGAGGTAAAAGATATAGTGCCCGAATTTTTAATGTTGTTGCAAGGTGTTATAGACTCTCCGGATATTCCTTTAAACGTAAGCAGAAGCTATTTACAAGGCGATCCTAATGTAAAGAAGATCAATGCACACATCACTAAAAAAGTTGCCGATAAACTAGAAGAAATTTTCAATAAAGAACGTGCCTCTTTTGAAGAAAAATGGGAAAGTATCGGTTTGTTTGTGAAATATGGTATGATGACCGATGATAAGTTTTTAGATAAAGCCAATAAGTTTTTAGTGATGGAAGATACAGCTGGTAAATTCTATACTTTGGATGAATATAAATTGGCAACAGAAACCCTTCAAAAAAATAAAGAAGAACAACAGGTCATTTTGTATACTACTAATCCTGTGCAACAGGACGCTTATATTCAAGCTTGTTTATTAAAAGGCTATACTGTAGTGAAAATGGAAACGTTGGTAGATTCGGCCTTTATCAACAATATGGAAATGAAGTGGGAGAAAGTTCGTTTTACAAGAGTAGATGCTGATATAATCGATAATATAATCGATAAATCGGAAAACAATGACAGTGTTTTAACTGAAGCAGAATCTATTACTTTAAAAACTCTATTTGAACAACAAAAAGCCGAGTTGAATATAACGGTAGAGGTAAAGGGATTAAGCACCGATACTGCCCCTGTAATTGCCACACGCCCCGAGTTGATGCGCCGCATGAAAGACATGGGTGCAGCAGGAGGAGGGATGGCTGCATTTTATGCAAATATGCCCGATGAAGTAACGTTAACGGTTAATGGTAATCACCCCATTTACAAAGGTATTTTAACAGAAACGGATACTATTTTGCAAGAAAAAAATGTGCGGAACTTAGCTGATTTAGCATTGTTGTCGCAAGACTTGTTAAAAGGAAACGACCTTACAAATTTCATTAAAAGAAGTGTAGAGTTGATGCATAAAGCTTAACCGATTCGGTTGATTCTTCAACAACAATTGTATTTTAGCCGGTATTGATTTTTTCAATACCGGCTATTTTTTATAAGGATATTTTAAAATTGACACTTCCAAATACGTGAATCTCTTGTCATAGTATATTTCTTTAAATCCTGCCTTGGTGAATAGTGCTTTATACAAAGGATTAATATAGATTACTGTTAAATCTTTAAATCCGAAAGGCAAATCCTGTTTCATCTTTTCAAGCATTAATTGCGTCATTTTTTCATTAAAAGGATTGAATAAAAGCACACAATCAATGTCTTTTGGAATGGTTGTATCTAAAATACTTGCATTGATGATTTCGAAACTGAATGTATTATTTCGTTTATTCGTATTTGTTAAATTTTCAGTGGCTTGTTTGCATAATTCCGCTGAAAAATCAATGCCAGTTAATTTTTTAAATCCAAAATAAGCCCCAACACATAAGCATCTGCCTTTACCCGATCCAATATCGAGGAGATGTTTTTTAGGATGGCGATGAAGTTCCTTAAATGCTTTTTCAAGTACACTATAGCTTGAGGGCATATAAAAAGTTGCTTTGGAAATGTCTATACCTTTTTGAGACAAACTTTTCAATTCATCTGTGCCGGTTGTAGAAATGCCGTATTTATTTTCGCCTTTAATTTCTTCTAATAATAGTTTGATTGCAATTATCCAACCCCAATTAACGCCGATATAAAAAAAGTATTTTAAATATACCATATGTACTTTTTAAAACTTAAAGTGCACTTGAATTAGTATTACTAGAAGGCCTTATATCAACAACTTTTAATTGCAAAGTGGTAGTATGATTGTATTCGTTTTCATCAAGGGTAAATAAAATATCGAAAGGTTGTCCATTTTCAACTATGTCGAATTTTTCAGCCATATTAAACCCAATTCCTGTTATGGTTACCCCTTTTTGTACACACTCGAAACGAATATGATGCGCTTTCACAATTTTTGATCTCCCGGTATTTTTTACACCCTTTGTCATAAAAATGGGGCGCATATTATCGGGGCCAAAAGGTTCCATTTGGCATAGTATATTATAAAAATTTGGTGTTACATCTGTAAAAGAAATTTCATGGTCGATGGAAATTACCGGAGTTAAAAGCGCTTCATCAATAGTAGCGGCAACATGCGTTTCAAAAGCAGCATTAAATTTTTCTACAGCAGAAGGCAGTAACGATAAACCGGCAGCTGCAAAATGCCCGCCATAAGAAAGCAAATGTTCTTTACAAGCATGAATGGCTTCGTACAAATTAAATCCTGGAACACTCCTTGCGCTGCCGGTGGCGATGTCTCCACTACGTGTAAGCACTACAGTTGGTCTGAAATATTTTTCAGTTAATCGGCTAGCAACTATCCCAACAACACCCTTATGCCAATGCTCTTTATACAATACAGTTGTTTTCCTTTTTATTAAATTTTCGTCATTATCAATGATGTGTAAGGCCTCCTCTGTAATGTTTTGGTCTTCCGTTTTTCTTTCTTGATTATCTGTATTTAAAATTTCACCTAAAACAGCTGCTTTTGTTTGGTCTTGTTCTATAAACAATTGTACCGCTTTTTTAGCATCGTCCATTCTGCCTGCTGCATTTACTCTTGGGGCAATTACAAAAACTACATTGGTGATATTGAGTGCATGCTTGAGGTTTCCTTTTTCAATTAATACCTGTATTCCGGGGCAAGGATTTTCATTTATTTTTTTTAATCCATAATAGGCTAAAATTCTATTTTCACCGGTCATGGGAACAATGTCTGCAGCAATTGCCGTAGCTACAAGATCGAGATAGCGTAAGTAATAATTTTCTTCTAATGCTAGGGTTTGAGTTAAGGCCATCATTAATTTAAACCCAACACCACAACCACATAAATCTTTATATGGATAAGTGCAATCTTTTTGTTTTGCATTTAAAATTGCAACAGCAGCGGGCACTATTTCATCCGGTAAATGGTGATCGCAAACTATAAAATCAATACCTAACGTTTTGGCATAGGCGATAAGTTCAACAGATTTGATGCCACAGTCGAGCGAAATAATCAAACTGAATTGATTTGCTGCAGCATAATCTATACCCATTTTACTTACGCCATAACCCTCGCGATACCTGTGCGGAATATAATAATCGAGAAATTGTGTGTCGTAAATACTTTGTAAAAATTGATACATAGAAGCAACTGAAGTGGTGCCATCAACGTCGTAATCGCCAAACACTAAAATTTTTTCATGTTGTTTGAATGCTGTTAAAATTCGATTTACAGCAACGTCCATATCCTTCATTAAAAAGGGGTCGTGTAGTGCGCTTAATTGCGGTCTGAAAAATGCTTTTGCAGCTTCAAAATTGTCGATACCTCTTTGAACTAAAAGCGCACAAAGTGCAGGGTTGATTTTTAAAGCTTCTTGTAATAGTTTAACTTTTTCGGCATTAACAGGTTGTACATGCCATCTTTTTGAGCTCATGTTTGTAAAATGTAAGTTCATGATACGGGTTGTTTGGATTAAAAAATATTTTCATGAGCTTAAGGGTTGGGATGGAATTAATATTTTCTATCGGTAGTAT
>JBMOEQ010000172.1:0-7044 GCA_049314655.1 Ferruginibacter sp.
CTCTAAACTTCTAAACTGAGTCTATAAAGTTGCTAAGTTTATAAAGTCTCTACCCCTAAACCGCTAAACTTCTAAACTAAATTCACGCAAAGCTCCAAAGTAAATCAAGGCGCAAATTGAAATCAAATGTTGAATAAGAACATCAAAGCAAAAATGCATTTGATCTATTACCTCGGAGAGGTTTAATATAATTAGATAAAGAATTTACCACGCACATTCGACCCCGATGGGGTCGCACCGCCGAGTTGGTCATTACGTTACAAATATTTAATCCCGATGGGATTTTATGAAATGTTGTAATTTAAATGTTGAGTGTTTGGTGTTTCATCTTGGAAATGAATCAACTCAGCGTACCTCTATTTACTCCTTTTCTCTGCGGTTAAATTTTCACGCAAAGCGGCAGAGGGGCAAAGGTGCAAATTGAATTCAAATGTCAAAAAAGTGTATATAGTTGGTAAGTTTATAAAGTCTCTGGGCAATGGTTCGTGTCTTCACGAAACATCTAAAAACAAATGTTGAATGTTAAATGATAATTCCCATCTCGGATAATATTTCTACTATGGTTAAACCATTGTTCCTCTATCGTTCAACTACCGTTCAACGTCTAAACTCTAAACCTCTAAACTTCTAAACTATTTTCCTTCCCACATAAATTAACAAATTATAATATACCCCCATATATTGTAAAATTGTCAAAAAAGTAGTCAATTGGCTACAAGAACTACCCATTTTCTTCTATAACATAACTATTTCATCATTATTTTTTAACATTTTTTTGAATAAAAACGATATTTTACTATATTCGTCCCTAGTTTCCTGCCTAATAAGGCATCCTGAAACCAATTATCCTTTTTTAACCTACCGTATTTTCCCATCCTAAGAGACAGATAGTTCTTACCTGCCTGGTATTTTTTTGTGTATAAACAAAGGATGCAGCAGCTTTTTATTTTGAATTTAAACTACCATCAAATATGAGTAATCATTACACTCGTTCTTACGTTAAGTGCGCAACAATTTCTGCAAACAATCACATGCCTCTTTCGCATGCAACTGTTGTTTCAAAAAATGTTTTGCAACAGTATTTGCTGAAGCTTTTAATTCCTATACTTATGGTATTAGGCGTTATGAGTGTAAATGGGCAAACTACTGGATTGTATTATCAATTTTCTGGTGCAACTGGAACATATACTGCAATTACCGGAGGTACACTGCATGCTTCAACATATGCTACGGATGCTATCTATAATGTAACATTTAGCGGAGGATTTACCTTTACTTATAATGGTACTGCTTACTCCGCAGTAAATATTAGTAATAATGGATTCGTTACTTTTGGTGCAACTGCTCCAACTGCAGCAACATATAATCCTATTAATTCCTCTACAGGTTATAGCGGAGCAATTGCAGGCTATGCAGTTAATTTAGTGAACAGTACTGTTGCTATACCGGCTACTGCAGCTCCTGAAATTCGTTCCGAATTGGTTGGTTCAGCACCCAATAGAGAATTTGTTGTTCAATATAAAGATGCTGCTCGTACTTTATTAGGTGCTTCTGATAAATTGAATTTTCAAATTCGTTTACATGAAGATGGCACCATCAGAATTGTTTATGGTGCGTTTACAACAACTTCAACTACTTCTACTACTTATGCAATGGTTGGTTTAAGAGGCGCGGCTAATACTGATTTTAATACACGTACTGTTACAGGTACTACACCTTATGCAACTTGGGCTACTTCAGGTGGTGGTGGTGATAATGGTTCAACTTTGCGTATAGCTGCTGCAGATGCAGCCGGTGGTCCTAATTCAGTTCGTTTAATTTCTACAATTCAACCTGCTGCCGGTTATGTGTATACTTTTGCTAGAAGAACACAAACAGGTTTATATCAAGCCTTACCGTATACTCAAAATTTTGACGCAGCTCCTTGGAATAATTTGAATGCAACGGCAGATCAACCTGGTGCAGGTATTGTAATTTGGCCATCTACTGGTAATGCATCGTGGAGAAAAAATAACGAAGCTGTTGCAAACAGTCTTCATAACAGTTCAACTGGTGCCTATGCATCAGCTTTAACACAAGCCGGTGGTGGTGCAGCTCGCTTTAATCAATTTAATGCAACTACTGCATCAACAGGAAATTTAGATATTCATTTAAATTTTTCTACAGCAGGGGATAAAAACTTATCCTTTTATATGCGTAACCCAGGTACAGTAATTGCAAATGATATTATGCGTTTGTATTTATCTACAAATGGTGGTACCACTTTTACTCAAATAGGAACAAGTTATGCAGCACCTATTGCAAGTTGGACGCAATACACTGCAGCCTTAGGTTCTAGTACAGCATCTAATGTAGTTTTGCGTTTTCAAGGTGTTTCAGATTACGGAAGTTCAGCCGAAGATTTATCAATAGATGAAGTTTCGGTGACGGTTTCTTCTTGTGGTTCACCAACTAGTCCTACTGGTGTAGCATCTTCACCAACTGCTGCTAATTTATCTTGGACAGCTCCTGGAGTTGCTCCAACAAATGGTTACCAGTGGGAGGTTAGAACTTCCGGAGCCGGTGGATCTGGTGCAACTGGTTTAACTACATTTGGTACAACTGGTGCTGGTGTTACTACTGCTGCAACTGGCGCTTCAGCTTTAACTGCCGCTACTACTTATACCTTATATGTACGTTCTGATTGCGGAAGTTCAACTTTTAGTAGTTGGGTAGCTTCTTCAACATTTACAACACCAACTGCACTTGCTTTGGGAACTCCAGCAGTTACTCAAGCTTCTACAGCTATTGTTGGAAAATCTGCTAATAATGAAATCTTGCGTATCAATTTACCTACAACAGGTAGTTTTGGTAGTTTAACTTTAACAGGGCTTAATGTTTCTTCATTAAATATTAGCGATGCAGATATTGCATCAGGCGGTGTAAAATTATATTATACTACTACCACTACTTTCTCTACTACTACTCAAATAGGTACCGGATTAAGTTTTTCAGGTGGTACAGCAAGTTTTACTGGTTTAAGTCAGGCTTTAGCAACTGGTAATAACTATATATGGATTGCTTATGATATTGCCAGTACTGCAACAGTTGGTAATACTGTAGACGCTTCTGTTGCAATCGGTGGTATTACTATAACTGCAGCTAGTGGAGCAACTGCTCCTGTTGGTTCAATTCCTGCTGCTTTATTTAGTCCTACAGGAACCAGAACTATTAATTATTGTACACCTGCACCATCATCTGTTGATGGAACGGGTATCACTAATGTTGCCGTTGGATCAATTAACAACCCAACAGGAGCAGAGGCTGGTAACTATGGTAATTATACTGCCCAATCTACTGATATATTCCAAGGTGAAACTAAAAATGTAGCCATAACATATTCTACAGGTTTTACTTATGGTACAAAAATTTGGGTTGATTTTAATAATGATTTGGTGTTTTCTGCCGGTGAGCTTTTATATACCGGACTTTCTACCAGTGCCAATCCAACTACTCTAGCTGCTACTATTACTATTCCATTGGCTACGCCTCTTGGATCTTATAGAATGCGTATAGGTGGTACTGATACTGATGCCGGACCAACAGATGCATGTTATGCAAGTACATATGGTACTTTTGAAGATTATACCATCAATGTAGTTGCACCTCCTGCATGTATTCCTCCGGTTACATCGGCGGCAACGCTTATTAATGTAACTACTGCACAAGCCAATTGGACAGTAGGTACAGGTAGTTATATTATAGAGTATGGTGCTACCGGCTTTACTCCAGGTGCAGGTGCTACTGCAGGCTCTACTTCTAGTACTGTTGTAACTGCTTTAGCTGGCGCAACCAATATTGTATTGGCTGGTTTAACTGCAAATACTACTTACCAATATTATGTACGTCAAGATTGTGGGGTAGGTGGTTTTAGCATCAATTCATCTGCACAATCATTTACAACATTAACTTCTAAAACTGTAACAAGTGCCATTACTCAAGCTGCAACTACTGCAGTTTTTCCGGGTGATGTAAATAAAGATATCTTACGCATCAGTTTACCGGTTACTGGTACTGGTGGTGTTTTAACTTTAACCGATTTAGTGGTTAATGCTCAAAATACCAACGATGCAGATATTGCTGCAAGTGGTGTAAAATTATATTACACAACTACTACAACTTTTTCAACGGCTACACCTGTAAGTGCTAGTGGTGTTTCTATATCCGGTGGAACGATAACGTTTAACGGATTAACACAAGCTTTATCAAGTGCCACAAACTATATATGGGTTACTTACGATATTGCTAACAGTGCAACCAGCGGCAATACTGTAGATGCCTTCTTAAATGCAGGATCAATAACAATTGCAGCTACTTTAGGTGCAACGGCTCCAGGTACATTACCTGTTGCAACTGAAAATCCTACAGGAAACAGAACAATTACTTGTTTAACACCAACTTCATCTGCTGCTACGTTAATAACTACTACTGATGCGCAAGCCAATTGGACGGGCGGATTTGGTACTTATGTAATTGAATATGGCCCAACAGGATTTATTGTAGGTACAGGTGCTACAGCGGGTTCGGCTTCAAGTACAGTTGTAACTGCTCTTGCTGGAGCTACTTCAATAGGTTTAAGCGGTTTAATTTCAGGTACTACTTATCAATATTATGTTCGTCAAAATTGTGGAGGCTCATATAGTTCAAACTCTACAGTAAGATCATTTACAACTGTTTGTGGTAATGAAACTGCGCCAACAACTGTTCAAACTTTTGCAACATTTACCGGATCTGCACCAGCACCAAATTGTTGGTCTGAAGCTACTACAGCTACAGTTGCAGCGCCTTCAACTTTAACTGTTGCCAACAGTGAATGGTTAAATTCTTCAAGTTTCGCTAATAATGGCGGAGCCAATGTTGCAGTAAAAACCAATTTATATGGTACAGATACTGATGATTGGATTATTTCAAATGCAATCGATTTAGGGGCAACTGCAGGTATTTATCGTTTGAAATATGACATAGCCGTTACTGGTTATAACGCAACAACATCTGTGCCTGGTGGATTAAATACACATATCGTACGAGTAATTATTTCAACAGATGGTGGTACAACTTGGACAAGTGCCAATACCATTAAAACATATACAGGAGCTACAGTAATTAGCAATACTGGTCAAACAGAAACAATTAATTTAACAGGATATAGTGGCGTTGTAAAAATTGCATTTGTTGCTACAACAAGTACTACAGCAAATGATATCGATTTCCATATCGACAATTTTGTAGTTGAAACAATTCCTACATGTTTTGAACCGACAGCTTTAGCAGCATCTGCTGTTGCTATTAATACGGCTACAATTGGTTGGACGGCTCCTTCACCTGCTCCTGCAAATGGTTATGAATATTATTTAAGTACTACTAATACTGCTCCAAATGCAGGTACACCTGCAACAGCTCAAGTTCCTTCTGGCACTTCAGTTGGATTGGTATCTTTAACAGGAAGTACAACTTATTATTTTTGGGTTCGTTCTGTTTGTAGCGGTGTAGAACTATCAACTTGGGCTAGTGGAGGATCATTTACAACTTTACAAGAACCGGCAACCATTCCATTTACTGAAAATTGGGAAACCGGTGTGGGTCAATGGTTGATTTTAAATGGTACTCAAACCAATAAATGGGTTGTTGGTTCTGCAACAAGTAATGGTGCAGGCACTAAAGCTTTATATGTTAGTAATGATGCGGGTGTAACAAATGCATACTCCTTTGGTTCAGCTTCAGTAGTTTTTGCTACACGCGATATCAGCTTTACAGCTGGTGCACCAGCATTTAATTTAAGTTTCGATTGGAAAGGTGATGGCGAATCTTGTTGCGATTATATGAGAGTATGGTTAGTGCCAACAACATTTACGCCAACAACCGGCACTCAAATCACGGCATTAGCATCTGGTGGTATACAATTAGGGGCTAATTACAATGTTCAACCTACTTATACCACTGCATCTGTTGCAATTCCAGGAACATATGCAGGAGGAACTTATAGATTAATATTTGAGTGGAGAAATGATGGATCTACAGGTCCTAACGCTCCTTCAGCAGTTGATAATATTAGTATTACCCAATCATGTGCTGCTCCAAGTGCACCATTAGTTTCATCAATTACAACTACAGGAGCAACATTTAATTGGACAACAGCTTCTCCAACTCCGGATAATGGATACAATTGGGAAGTACGTAGTTCAGGAGTCGGTGGTTCTGGTTTATCAGGCTTAGTGGCTTCTGGAACTACAACATGTTTATCTAGCGCTACAACTGCATTGTCGCCTGCTTCTACCTATATTTTTTATGTAAGTGGAAGCTGTACTTCAAGCAGTAGTGTTTGGGTAGCTTCAGCGGCTTTCAATACTTTATGTGTTGCTGAAACAGCTCCAACTGTTACACAAACATTCAGTACTTATGTTCCTGTTTGTTGGTCGGAAGCTACAGGTGTTTTAGCTTCAAGTTCAACACTTAGTGGAACTACAAGTGGATGGTCGGCTTTAACCACTTTTGCTAATACAGGTGTTGGAACTAACACAGGTACTTCAATTAATTTATATGATATAGGCGACGATTGGTTAATTTCTAATCAAATTGATTTAGGTGCTCCTGGTCATAACTATGTATTAGCTTATGATTATGCGGTTACTTCATATGCAGGTACAACTGCTCAATCTACATTAGGCTCACATAAAGTTGATGTAGTTATTTCTACTGATGGTGGAACAACATGGTCTAATGCAAACATTATTAAATCATATACAGGTACACCTGCTGGTGGTGGTAACTATAGTAATACCGGTGTAACAGAATCAGTTAACTTAGCTGCATATTCTGGTGTCATTAAAATTGCTTTTGTTGCTACAACAACCTCTACTTCGCCTGATATTGATTTCCATATCGATAATTTTAGAATTGCTGCGCCTTGTGTTGCACCAACTACACAAGCAACCGGTGCTTCTACAACTTCTGGTAGCTCATTTATTAGTGGTTCATTTACTGCAGCGTCTGCACCAGGTGCATATG
>JBMOEQ010000173.1:0-7011 GCA_049314655.1 Ferruginibacter sp.
CGCCATATCGGCTACCACATATACCACACGCTTTTGATTTTTACGATATATACTCTTCTCTTTCGGTTGTTGGCTAATGGTTACCAATTCGCCCAAAGCAACAGTATTTCCTACCATACCAATAATTTTAAATGCACGTATGGCATCAATGGTAGATTTATCTTCATCTGCAGCTTTTAATTTTATAAGTTGCTGATTAAATAAAGCCGGGTTATGTAGGGTTCCTACAACTTGTCCGGATAAAATTGCATTTACCGTAGCTACCACTTGAGCTGGCGCAATACCATTACGCATGGCTTTTTCTTTATCTACTTCTAAATGATATTCCATTTGATTGTCTTCTACCATCCAATCTACATCCACCACATCCGGTGTTGTAGAAAATATTTTCTTTACACCTTGGGCAATAGCCATTTGTTGTTGATAATCGGGACCATAAACTTCGGCAACTAAAGTAGATAATACGGGAGGGCCTGGTGGTACTTCTACCAATTTCACATTGGCATTAAATTTAGCCGCAATTTCTTGAATGCCTTTACGCATGCTTTTCACGATATCATGACTTTGTATACTGCGGTCTTTTTTATCTACTAAATTGATTTGGATATCGGCAATATTTTCGCCACGGCGCATATCGTAATGCCTTACCAATCCATTGAAACTAATGGGACCGGCAGTGCCTACATAACCTTGATAATTGTTTACATAAGATTGTTTGCTTACAAAGCTTGCCAACTCTTGAGCCACGGCTGCTGTTTTTTCTAAAGTGGTTCCTTCGGGCATATCTATCACCAATTGAAATTCATTTTTATTATCAAAAGGCAACATTTTTACGGCAACGGTTTTGGTATAAAACAACATCAACGAAATCAACAAAACAACCACTACGCCTACAATAAACGACCATCTTTTCCACCTTACTTCTAACATGGGTTGAATGGCGGCTTGATATATTTTATAAATTCGAGATTGTTCCAATTGAACTGGAGCATGTTCTTTTCCGGGCTTTTCTTTTTCTTGTAAAAACAGGTACCCCAAATATGGTGTTAGGGTTAAGGCCACTATTAAAGACAATAACATAGCAATAGATGCACCAATAGGCATTGGACTCATATACGGCCCCATCATACCCGATACAAAAGCCATAGGCAATACGGCTGCAATAACTGTAAATGTGGCCAAAATGGTTGGATTACCCACTTCATTAATGGCATAAATAGCCGCTTGTAATACCGGCAATCGTTTCATTTTAAAATGTCGGTGCATATTTTCGGCAATAATGATAGAATCATCTACCACAATACCGGTAATAAATACCAATGCAAATAAAGTGATGCGATTTAATGTATAATCCATGAAATAATACGAGAACAAGGTAAGCGCAAAAGTTACCGGCACCGACAAAAACACTACCAATCCGCCTCTCCAACCCATGGCCAACATTACAAACAAAGTAACCACTACAATCGATACAAATAGATGCAATAATAATTCAGATACTTTTTCGGAAGCCGATTCGCCATAATTTCGAGTACTGGAAACCGTTACTTCGTTTGGAATAAGTTCTTTTTTTACCTGCTCTACCTTAGCTAAAATATGTTCGGAAAGATGCATGGCATCGGCGCCTTTTTTCTTTGCAATAGACAAGGTTACAGCAGGATGGTTGATGCCTTGTTTTATAGAATCGGGTTTACCCTCTTTGCCATAACCATAAAACACATATTGATTGGCTTGTTCGGGCAATTCCTCAATTGATGCTACTTGTTTTAAATATACCGGTTGCTGTTGATTTAAACCAACCACTAAATTAGCAACATCATCTGCAGTAGAAAGAAAATTTCCTGTTTCAACAGAGAAGCTGGTATCTGCATGAATGATTTGTCCATTTTGAGCTTGTGCATTACTGCCTTGCAATTGTTTGGCAATGGATAAAAAATCTACTTTATTTCCGGCCATTTTATCTTTATCCAATGTTACCCTCACTTCCCTGCTTCTACCACCAATAATGTTTACATTGGCAACATCCGGAATCTTTTTTATTTCATTGGTTAAGGCCTCTCCCATTTGCTTTAATTCATAATCACTATATTTTTCACTCCAAAGGGTTAATCCTAAAACAGGCACATCATCAATGGCTCGGGTTTTAATCAAAGGAAGGGTTACACCTTGAGGCATTTGATCCATATGCTTCATGATCTCGCTATAGAGTTTCACTAAAGAACGCTCTACATCTTCCCCAACATAAAACTGAACAATAAGCATAGCTTGCCCCTTCATGGTAGTAGAATACACATACTCCACGCCTTTTACATTCGATACAATTTTTTCTAAAGGTGCCACTACCCTTGTTTCAACTTCTTGTGTTGAAGCACCAGGAAAACCTACCATGATATCGGCAATAGGCACTTCAATTTGAGGTTCCTCTTCTCGAGGAATGAGCATGGTACTATATCCGCCAATCAATAAAAAAGCAGCCATTAACAAAATGGTTAATTTCGATTTTATAAATGCGTTGGCTATATTTCCGGATAAACCTTTTTCCATTCGATTTCTAAATTTTATTCACAGCCCAAAGGCAATGTAGTTGTAATGAAATTTTTGAACAATACTTGATTCAAATATCGTTTATTGCTTAACGTTAAATTATTGACTAATTTTTACAGGAGCTCCATTGTATAATTTTCCTTCTGCTTGTACAATAAATTGCTCTTCTTTATTTAAACCCGATAATACTTCTACCATTTCACCTGATTTTTTTCCCAAACGAACCCAACGCAGTACGGCTGTATTTTGAGCGCTTATGGTATATAATCCGGTCAGTTGATCTTTACGAACGATGGCTGCATCGGGCACCATAATACGATTATCATTGGTGGTAACTATTGATTCTTTATTTGAAGGATGCAATACAGCATTAACATACATGCCGGCTAACAAGCCTTGCTTTGAAGCATCGGGAATACTAATTTTGATAAGGTATTCGCCTCCAGAAAATTGTGAGGAAGGAATTAAACTTAAAACTTTACCTGTAAAACTTACACCCACAGATTTTACTACTACCGATGCTGTATCGCCAACTTTTATACCGGCAATATTTGATTCCGGAACAGCCGCACTGATTTGCAAAACACCCGATTTTTCAATAACTAAAATGGGCATACCCGGATTAGCCATGGTACCTTCCTCCGCATTTTTTTGTACAACCACACCCGAAAATGGCGCCACTAAACTTGTATAATTGAGCATAGCACTTACTTCATTGCGCATCGATCTTGCCGCATCTGCTTTTGCCTTTGCAGCTTTATATTGAAGCGTAACATTCTCAAGTTCCTTAGCCGTTGCACTTTGTTGTTTGTATAAGGCATTAAACCTATCCATATCTTTAGATGTACTGCTAACATTAGCTTCCGCTTCAGCAATCATGGCATCCGTTTGTGCTCTCCGTGCTTGCATATCTGCACTATTAATGGAAACTAATAATTGTCCAGCTTGCACACGATCTCCCACTTTTACTTTTAAATGAGTGATATAACCCATTACTCTTGTGCTGATATTTGCCGTTTGAGTAGCTTCAATTTGTCCGCTGATATTAATTTCACCTAAACGCCCACCTTGTACGCCGGAAATTTTAACCGAAATGGGCGCTACTTTTTCTGTTGCAGTATTTTTTTCTTTCGAAGAACAAGCAACTAAAGTAAACAAAGGAAATGCCATCCATAAACTATGTTTCATTGAAATTTTCATGTGTTGTAGTTATTTTAATGTTGAGCTGATGCCAGTTAAAAATTGCATATAATATGCAGCCATTTGTGCATTCATGGTTGCTTGCAAAGCGGCTAAATGTTGTTGCGATAATTGTGTTTGCGCCATCAACACATCTGTTGTATTCACCAAACCTTGTTGATAACGATTGGTTAATATGCGAAGCGCTTCTCCCGATTGTTCAACAGCTAATCGACGTTGTTGAATTTGAAATTGTGCATCTTTATATTGACGCATTGCTTTTCTTAATTCAACACTAGCTTCAGCAATATTGGCTTCTAGTTGCGTTTGAATTTGTTTGCGTTCCATTTGCTGTTTGGCTAATTTATTTTTGGTTTGATGTGCACTAAATATATCCCATTGTACCATTAATCCTACTAAATATGAACCCGCTCCAAAACCTAACATTCTATTGTCGTTCAACTGATATTGTGCAAATCCATTTACACGTGGCAAATAAGCTGCTTTTGTAGATTTTATCATTAAATCGTACGATTTTAAAGCAGCTTGCATCGCACTAAAATCGGCACGTTGCGTATTCAATGACAAAGAATCATTAACGGCTTTGATACTATTATTTAATGAATCAGTAAGGTAGATGTTGCCTGTTGGCTTATTCATTAATAGATTTAAATAATCTGATGCAGCAGCTATTGCACTGTTCATTTCTTCTAAATTGGTTTCTAGTGTTTTAACTTGAACACCAACATTCAACCAATCGGATTTTTGTATCAATCCTTGATTGAATCTATCTGTAGTAAACTTTTGAACCAATTGCATGTTTTTCAAACTCTCTTGTAAAACATCTTTTGTAGCATAAGCCATTGATAGTTGCAAATACGTTTGTTGGGTGATATAGGCTAAGTATTCATTGGTGCGAATATTTTTATACTGTTGAACCAATGTTTGCTGTTTAACCGCTTTGCGCATCAACCACATATCTTTATTTACAAGGGGTTGTTGTAGGGAAAGTTTAGTTGTAAAATCGCCTGTAAAACCGGGGTCATTTAATAATACCGGATTGAAATCTTGTTGTACAATTGATTTCTGTTGAAGCTTAAATCCAAATGCATTGAGTGGATTATTAGTGCCCATTGCACTGTAACTTAAATTAACTTGAGGCAAATAAACGGCTTCTGTTGATTTGTATTGCGCATTAGCTAAATCTGTTTCAATTTTTGCCAACAATACTTTTGCATTTTGTTGAAGCGTTTTTTGAACGGCTGTTTCAAGCGATAATTTTTCTACTAATACTTTATCTTGAGCTAATAGTACATTAAAGCTCAAAAAAACTAGTCCTAATAAAAAAACATTTTTCCATTTTCGTACATGCATACCTGTGATTTTGATGCAAATCTACCTTGCTCAAAATCATTGTAGAGTGACATTAATCACACAGCAGAAATTATTCATGCAATCATTCTTATAAAGTTTCAATTTGTAGTAGATAAGGGGTTAAAATGATAATTTAAAATATTTACAAAAGGCAATCTGTTTTAGTCTATAAAATCTAAACACATGATTTGCCCTTTACACTCATCTGTTTTAATCTTCATTCATACCCAAAAACAGCGTTTATATTAACATTAATTCATTGATATACAAATAATTGTATTTTCTAATTGAAAGATGTAAACTTTGCTGAAAAAGTTTATAGAATTGTCTATATTTGAAACCGCCCATCTACCGTTTATAATAGCATGTAAGATGAGGCTTCCAAAATCAATCTTATACAAAATTTTTGAAGATGAAAAAAATCTACCTGTTTTTAATGGGTTTAATGACCATTACTACAATTATTCAAGCCCAACCGGGTTCTCTTGGATTAAACAATGTAGACGGTTCTCCTTTTAGTTGTGCGGTACTTACCGACAGAGGTGTGTATAAAAGTTTAAAACTTCAAGCCACCCAAAGTTCTTCATCTGCAACTTGGGAATTTCCGGCAACTTGTTCTTTCCCCGGAGATGTGTGGCGCCCCTATGCAAGTGGTACAGGTGCTATACCATTCAATACTACAATTGCTCCGGTTGGAGGTAGTGCTTCGGCGTTATACAATTCGGGCAATGGAGGCGGAAGTGGTAATTTATCTCCCATTACCAATGGCAATTATTATGTTTTTAATATTCAAAATGTTGTGGCACCTAACAATGCCTACATGAGTGTATTAGAAACAGCAACCAATCCGGTTACCATTACTTCGGTTACAAGGTTTCCTGCAGGCTCTCTCATTAGTGCTGCTGCTCCTGTGATACTTACAGTTACAACCAGTGCTGCACCTACAGAGAAATTGTATGTACGTTATTCAACTGATGATTTTGGTACATCTAATTTTCTTCCTATTAGTTTTACTGGCACCACAGGCACAGGTTATATTCCTGCACAAACAGCAGGTACTACAGTAAAATATTATGTTTTTAGTAGTCCAAATGATGTTCCTAAAATCGTTGCAGAAGTTGGTTTCAATGGCCAGCTTGCATACGATATGAATACATTAGAATTAAATAATAATGCAGGTGCAAATTATAGTTATACGGTTTCTACTTCTACCGATCCTATTTGGGTAACGGCAACCAACTCGGCTAATGATGCATTTTATACTACATTAGGCGCTGCATTTACGGCTATCAATGCAGGAACACATACCGGTGCCATTAATATTGGTGTGGTAGGTAATACAACTGAAACCAGTTCGGCTGTTTTAAATGCTAGTGGTTCGGGAGCGGCTTCTTATACATCTATATGAATAGCTCCAATTGGTGGTGTTGCACGAACATTAAGTGCAACCATTGCTGCAGGTTCCCCATTCATCGATTTAAATGGTGCCGATAATGTTACCATAAATGGATTAAATGTTGGCAGCAATAGCCTAACCATTGTAAATACTACAGTTGCTTCAACATCTGGAACCAGTACTATTCGTTTACAAGCAGATGCTACTAATAATACCATTACCAATTGTACAGTATTAGGCTCTGCAACAATGGCATCTGGAACCAATGGTGGTAATATTTGGATTGGCGCCGGTGCTATAGCAACGGGTAATGACAATAATACCGTTTCATTTTGCGACTTAGGTGCAAATGGAGCGGCTTTGCCAACTAAGGTTATTTACATGAGTGGTACTACTACCAATACAACGTTAAATAACAGCAACTGTACTTTTTCCAATAATAACATCTCCGATTATTTTGGCGCAGCAGTTGCATCTACAGGTATAGATATTAATAGCGGTTCTACAGACATCACCAT
>JBMOEQ010000174.1:0-6984 GCA_049314655.1 Ferruginibacter sp.
TAGTTTTTTCAATTTTTGCTCTATAAATAGGGTCAATTAATGGTTGAACAGGGGATTGAACACTGAAATGAAAAAACGTATCAATATAGGTTTGTTTATTTGGATAAGTATAATCTAATGGTACAAAACTGTTGAAAAAATTCGCCCATCCAGGTTGTTCCTTCTTTCCTTTTATAGCAAGTAAGTAATAGTCGGCACCAATATTAAATAGTCGTGCTTTTACAATACTGCTGTCTTTCAATTTTTCTACAATTTCTAAAATGGTGTTGTTTTTTTCGGTTATCCATTCGCGTTTTAATTGGCGATCGAAAAATTGTGGCGATTCAAAAGATTCTTCTAACAATTGCAATTCAAAGCTATCGGCTTCCATATAGGTTAAGCCATACAACGATTTTTTCAACAACATATAGGTATCGCCGGATGTTTTGTCGATGGCCTCGTACTCCCATCGGGGAATTGCATCGGTACAATATTTGTTGAGGTTTTCTGAAGGGGCGTGAGGGAAATTGATGGAAAAGCCGCCCCATCCAGGACTAAAATTTGTTGCTTTATTGGAGATGGGTTTTAGTTGAATGGAATTAAAAAACTGTTCAGCTTCACTTCCAACAACATAATTTTCGGAACCGTTCATTTTAAAAATGAGGATTTCGAAAGGGGTAATGAAAATTTGATGTCGTTGAACATCGCCTCTTCTTGTACGGTTAGAAATATCAACGCCGTTATAGCCATTTTTAATAATGCTTTTTTTAGAAATGATTTTACCCGGTATATTTTCATATAAAAAACTATCCACTCTTTTCAATACATCTTTTTCTGTTTCGCCAATGAATGCGGCATGTGTTTTAATACGTGTAACTAAATAATAAGCCCCATTACTCATGTCGGCATATTGCCATCTATCACAAGGAAACTGGCCTTCATTAAGTTGATACATTTTTCCAGGAACAGCAACCGAATAAAAACCATCTGCTGCTTTTGTTTCGGTAAAGGTTACTGGTACTTTTAAACGATTGATATTTTCTCTGGCAACCGCATCTCTATTTGCCATTTTGATAGGCCTTAATTGATAGCCTTTTTTACGCAGCAATTCAATTACACCTCTTTCGCCGGGTAAATGTGATGCGCCAACACCTACAAACAGTGCACTTTTTTGCACAATAGTGTCTATAGAATTGGCTTGAATTTCGTTGCGTTTGTAAAGAAATTTTTCTCTAAATGCTTTTGATCTTTCTGTAACAATATCTAAAGAATCAAATACATCGAGGTTGCCATTTCGATAAGCTTCTTGTAATTTTTGCTCATAATCTTCCGGATAATCTGGCGTTTCATTATCGGCTTGCAACTTTTTCTCTTTCGCCATTTCGGCATAGGCTTCTAAAATAATTTGTTCGGTTTCGTAGTAGTTTTCTACACCACTGGCACGTTTCCCCAATTTTCTTCCGGTTTGAAATATATATAAATCTAAAAATGTATCTTCTTCAAAATCTTCGCTGTTTTTATAACTTCTGTATAACAAAGAATTTACTGCAGTAGGTTCGGTATGTAAGGCTGTTTTTAAAACTTCATCGTATTTTTTAATTCGGAAGGAATTTTCATCAAAATATTCGGTTTCAAAAGCGGCTGTATATTCGGCATATTGTGCTTTGTGCAACTCCAATTGAACCATTTGACGTTGCCACAATTCTGGATTAAGTTCTAAGGCCACAGCATCAACACTTTTCAATGCGGCATAAAAGGAATCGCTTAAATGGAAAGCCATTTTATTACTCACATGCATGGTTCCAAAAAGATAGGAGGGTTTTTTAAGGCCATTTCCGGTAATCTCCCACAATAAACTAGGGTATTTAGCAAGGTTTTTTTTCTGGGCTGTTAATGACAAATTCATCCCAAATAAGCCAAAAAACAACCACCATGTCCATCTTCGAATAAGCATACTTGTAATTTACGTAATACGGCTAAATAATTCAATGAAAGTATAGAATTGACCTTATTTTGGCACCTAATATTTTTGCTTCAACAGCTGTGTGCAGGAATCGTGCCCTTTTATAATTTTAGGTTTAATGTTGCTTGAAATTCGTTACCTTTGCACCTTTAAAATCATGCCGTAACATGATAAGCGCCTATAACCAGGCTTACTATCGCTGAACTTCTTTATTCAGATTAAGGCATGTGATCATCTAAAAAATATTGATACACATGAAATTAAGTCAGTTTCGTTTCGATCTCCCACTGAACCTCATTGCACAAAATCCTACCAAAAAAAGAGAGGATAGTCGTTTGATGGTCATTCATCGTAAAACCGGAAATATTGAGGATAGAACCTTCCGTGATATTATGGAATACTTCGATGATAAAGATGTAATGGTGGTAAACAACACTAAGGTATTTCCTGCACGCATGTACGGACGTAAAGAAAAAACCGGTGCAAAAATTGAAGTTTTTTTATTGCGTGAATTAAATCGCCCCAATCGTTTATGGGATGTTATTGTTGATCCGGCACGTAAAATTCGTGTAGGCAACAAATTGTATTTTGGCGAAAATGATGAATTGGTAGCAGAAGTAATTGACAATACAACCAGTCGCGGACGAACCATTCGTTTTTTATGGGATGGTACAGAAGAAGAATTTAGAAAGATGCTCGATTTCATGGGTGAAACGCCTTTGCCTAAATACATCAAACGCAAGCCAGATGAAGAAGATCGTGAACGTTACCAAACCGTTTATGCAAAACACGAAGGCGCTGTTGCTGCCCCAACTGCCGGAATGCATTTTAGTATGGAATTGATAAAGCGTTTAGAAATTAAAGGCATTCGCTTTGCAGAAGTTACATTACATACCGGTTTAGGTACTTTTCGTCCGATAGAAGTAGAAGATTTGAGCAAACATAAAATGGATGCCGAATATTATGCTATTACCGAAACGGCTTGTGGTATTGTAAATAAAGCAAAATCCGATGGTCGTAGAATTTGCTCCATTGGTACCACTACCATGCGTGCAATGGAATCTTCCTTCACTGCACAAAAATTATTGAAACCATCTGAAGGTTGGACGAATAATTTTATTCACCCACCATATAATTTTTCAATTGCCGATTCAATGGTTACAAATTTCCATTTGCCTAAAACAAGCTTGTTGATTATGACTTGCGCTTTTGCCGGTTATGATTTAGTAATGGAAGCCTATAAAAAAGCGATAAAAGATAAATATCGTTTCTTCAGTTATGGAGATGCAATGTTGATTGTGTAATTATAGCTGTTATCATGAAATTATATATACAACTCCCTTCGGGGAGTTTTTTTATGCATAAAAAAAGGGCAGAGATAAATATCCCCGCCCGTATAATCCAATATCCTATGAAAAACCAAGGGTATGACGCTACAACTTGTTCTTTTGTTGCTTTAGCGATTGTTAATCTGTTGTTATTGCTTGTTGCAAACCAATAAGGTTTATTGCATTTTAAAATGAATTAAGTACTCAGTTATCCTTAATTTAGTTGCCTAAACCACTGCTATGCCTTCTATTCAACAATGGCTTTCGGCTTACGGCGAAAGTCACCAAAACCCCACCAATAAGTTAATCCATTGGATTTGTGTGCCAGCAATCTTCTTAAGCATTATAGCCTTATTATTTTCAATAAAATTGCCTTTCAGCATTGATGGCTTTCAAATGAATGTAGCCATACCCATATTAATAATGGTTGTTTTATATTATTTTAAATTGAGTGCTTCACTAGCAATAGGCATGTTGCTTTTTACCCTTGCATGTTTGGGCATATGCTATTGGGTTGAGGCGCAGGTAAATATTCCAATTTGGGTATTGGCTTTAGGTGTTTTTGCTGCTGCATGGGTTGGCCAATTTTATGGGCATCACATCGAAGGCAAAAAGCCATCCTTTTTAAAAGACATACAATTTTTACTCATTGGTCCGGCATGGCTCATGAGTTTTATTTATCAAAAATTGAAAATAGCGTTGTAGTGTTTTTACAAGCCAAATAAACCACTGTTTAATGCTTGTAAGGTTTGCTCTTTATAACTTCTTGGAATAAGGATAGAAATATTGTGTTTGCTGCCTCCATAACTTACCATACGTACCGGTATATTGCCCAATGCAGTAAATAAATTTTTCATTACATCGGGGGTTTGATTGATTTCGTTGCCCACGATAGATACGATGGTTTGGTTGGCATCAATTTCTATGGTGCCAAATGGATCTAACTCGCGAATGATTTCTTGTAAGTGCGTATCATTGTCTATAGAAAGCGAAACGGCCACTTCTGATGTAGTAATCATATCTATTGAAGTGCGGTATTTTTCAAATACTTCGAATGTTTTTCTTAAAAATCCATACGCCAATAACATTCTGCTACTTTTGATATTGATGGCGGTAATACCATCTTTAGCGGCTATTGCTTTTACACCTACACTTCCTGCATCTTCTGTAATTAAAGTGCCTTTTGCATCGGGCTGCATGGTATTGAGCAATTTCACTGGAACATTATAAAACTGTGCGGGCCAAATGCTTGCAGGATGTAAAATTTTTGCACCGAAATAAGCCAATTCTGCCGCTTCTTCAAAACTTAATTGTTCAATGGCTACGGTATTTTTAACAACCCTTGGATCGTTGTTGTGCATGCCATCGATATCGGTCCAAATTTCGCAACATTTTGCATTTACTGCTGCTGCTATTAATGAAGCACTGTAATCACTACCGCCGCGCTTTAAATTATCAACTTCACCTTTTGAGTTTCTGCTGATATAGCCTTGAGTGATGAAAATATTTTTGTCTTTATTTTTTTGTAAGATTTGCGAAAGCCTAACTTTTATACTGCCAATTTGTGGTTCATCGTAATTGTCGATCGTCATAAAATCGAGTGCAGGTACCAACAAATGGTCGATGCCTTTTTCTTCGAGATACACGCAAAACAATTTAGTACTTAATAATTCGCCCTGAGCGAGGATATCTTTATTTAATGCTTCGCTAAAGGAGATACGTAAAATGATTTGTAAAAATTCGAAATGCTCGTTGATGATGGCTGTAGCTTTTTCAAGTGCAGCAGGTGTGCTTAGAAGTTTATCTCTAAATTGATGGTAGTGCGATTCGAGTGCAAGAATTTGGTTGCGTGCAGCATTACGATCGCCGGAAGATAAAGCATTGCTAATTTCTACCAACGCATTGGTGGTGCCGCTAAGTGCCGACAAAACAACAATTTTTCTATCTTCATCTTTGGTGATGAGTTTTGCTACATCTTGCATTCTCTCGGGCTTTCCAACACTGGTGCCTCCAAATTTCATTATTTTCATTGCTACTCTACTTTTAAATTTTTGAAAAAATTAAGTGCGCCTATTTTATTGCATACTGCTACTATTGCTTGGTGTACTAGGTGCTGTTTTCGATGCAAAAGTATTTAAGCCACCGCACTTTCCAAAACGATATGTTTTAGGCTTATAAAGGATGGGGCAGTTGTACATTCATTTTTGATGAAAGTTCATGGAGGTCTTTAATAACAGCTTCCAACAAAGGAATACCTTCTTTCAATCGTTGTGCTTCCATGAATCGTTCCGGATCGCCGGGAATCACTACAGCTGTTTCGCCTTCAACAGTTTCAGCTGCTCTAAACCGAGTAATCCAATTATCCATATGAGCTTTAAATTCATCTGCTTTTCTAAATGCATCAATGCGCATGGCACCAAAGAAGTGACCGATTCCTTCGCCGGGCATATTTTCGGGCATGGGCACATAGGCAGGGAATGGGGGAACCCAAGGGCCGTAATTGGCGCCACTGAGTACAGCAGAAAAAATATCAACCACGGCACCCAACATATATCCTTTATGACTTCCATGTTCTCTATCGCCACCCAATGGCAATAAGGCACCGCCATTTTTTACTTCACCGGCATTCGTTGAAGGTTGTCCGGTTTTGGTTTGAACCCATCCTGTAGGCGTATCCTGATTTTTTCTCTGAAGTATTTCGAGTTTGCCATTGGCTGCGGTGGTTGTAGCAAAATCGGCTACAAAGGGTGGTTGCTCGCCGGCAGGAATGGCCACTGCAATAGGGTTGGTACCCAATAATCTTTCAATTGAAAAAGTTGGTGCTACAAGTGGTGATGCATTGGTCATAGCGATGCCTATCATATCATTTTCTAAAGCCATCATAGCATGGTAGCCAGCAATACCAAAATGGTTACTGTTGCTTACGCTTACCCAACCGGTGCCAACGTTTTTTGCTTTTTCGATAGCAATTTGCATAGCATGTGGAGCAACAATTAATCCTAAACCTTTATCGCCATTAACTACTGCTGTAGAAGGCGTTTCGTGGGTGATTTGGATGTTGGGATTGGCATTGATTCTATTCACTTCCCATAATCGAATATAGCCACTGAGGCGAGCAATACCATGACTATCTACTCCTCTAAGATCGGCAGACAATAACACTTTTGCAGCAAGGGTGGCATTGGAATCGTTGATACCGGTTTGAAGAAAAATAGCTTTCGAAAATTGAAAAAGTTGATCGTATGTATAGTGAGCGGTCATATCAATATAGTTGGCAATACTGCCCGTAACTGAGTAAAATACATTCGGCTGCTTTATGCATTGTGGTACAAGTGTGCGACGCAACGATGCTCACCGATGTTTTAAAAGCCTGGGACAAAAAAATTAAAATTGCAGATGCCTTACGGTTAATCCGTCGTTGATTAATTGTTTTAAAGAGTCGATGCCAATTTTAAGGTGACGTTCTACAAATAAAGAGGTTACCTGTTTATCGCTGGCTTCGGTTTTTACGCCTTCGGGCACCATTGGGCTATCGCTTACGAGCAATAAAGCGCCGGTTGAAATTTTATTGTAAAAACCAACAGTGAAGATGGTAGCGGTTTCCATATCGATGGCATAAGCACGCACTTGTTGTAAGTATGCTTTAAAAGTTTCGTCGTGTTCCCAAACGCGGCGGTTGGTAGTATACACAGTGCCCGTCCAATAATCGCATTC
>JBMOEQ010000175.1:0-6981 GCA_049314655.1 Ferruginibacter sp.
AGAGAAGGATTGCCGCCACTCAATAAAGCACAAGAAGATTCGGTAAAACGCCATTTATCAGAACTCACTTCTGCGATTTATGAAACTGCCAAATGGATGTTGCTGAACAACAAAAAATAAAAACTTCATTTTAGTGTTTTTTTCATGGATTCAATTTTAGGTATGCCCTAATTGAAGTACTTTTATACATTACAATGAATACTTTGGAACTAATGCTTCAGTAATTCATTTTTGTTTAAAAGTTAACGCTTCCAAATCATGAAAAAACTTTCCTTACTATGTTTGGCCATTGTGCTGTTCATGAGCTCTACGCTTCATGGTCAAGTAAATAATGCTACCGTTTACAAACTGTTTTCGCCAGATAAAAATCTTGAATTAAATTTTTACCTCAATGCATCCGGCACGCCTTTGTACGAATTAAAGTACAAACAAAAAACTGTACTAGAACCTTCAACATTAGGCTTTGATGTCAAAGAAAACTTAAGCGACAGAATTATTCCTTCGCTTCGCAACAATTGGCAATTAACCGATCAACGCGAACAAACCTTTAATGAAAGTTGGAACCCGGTTTGGGGTGAAGTAAAAACCATTCAAAACCAGTATCAAGAACTGTTTGTGCAACTCACACAAAATAATCCCAATGCCATCAAAATTAATATCATATTTCGATTATTCAATGATGGCTTAGGATTTCGATACGAGTTTCCACAACAACGCAACCTACATCATTTTACTATTGTGAATGAATATTCGGAATTTAATTTAACCAACGATCATAAAGCATTTTGGATTCCCGGCGATTTCGATAGCAATGAATTCAATCCTAAAACAACAACACTCAGTAAGGTAGATGCAAGTATTTCTCAATCGTACAGTTCTATTAATACAAAAGCATACCTATCTAACAATCTCGTACAAACGCCTTTAATGTTAAAAACAACAGATAGTTTATACATCAATATTCATGAAGCCGCATTGGTAAATTATCCGGCCATGCAGTTGTTGATTGATAAAGATAAATTTTGCTTAACCAGTACATTAGCACCCGATTATACAGGGAATAAAGCCTATTTACAAACCCCGGCAAAAACACCATGGCGTACGGTTATTGTTTCAGATAAAGCAACCGACATTTTAGCATCGAAATTGATTTTGAATTTAAACGACCCCTCAGTGATTGCTGATCCTTCTTGGATAAAACCATCAAAATTTGTTGGCGTTTGGTGGGAGATGCATGTGAATAAATCTACCTGGAATAAATCGAGTGGCAAACATGGCGCAAACACAGAAAACGTAAAACGTTATATAGATTTTGCAGCAAAAAATAACTTAAGTAGTGTTTTGGTAGAAGGATGGAACATTGGTTGGGAAGATTGGTACGGTCAATGGAAAGAAAACGTATTTGATTTCATCACACCCTACAGCGATTTTGATGTAAAAGCATTACAACAATATGCAGCATCCAAAAATGTAAAACTCATCATGCACCACGAAACATCGGGCTCAGTAAGTAATTATGAACGGCACATGGATACGGCTTATCGTTTCATGAAAGAAAATGGATACGATGCTGTTAAAACCGGTTATGTAGGCCGAATTATTCCTAGAGGAGAGCATCACGATGGGCAATGGATGGTGAACCATTACAATCGGGTAGCTCAAAAAACGGCACAATATAAAATTATGTTGGATGCTCATGAGCCCGTTCGCCCAACCGGTTTACATCGCACATATCCCAATTGGATGGCTTGTGAAGCGGCCAGAGGCAATGAATTTAATGCATGGAGCGAAGGCAATTTACCCGAACATGAAACCATATTGCCATTTACCCGTTTGGTAGGCGGACCAATGGATTATACGCCGGGTATTTTAGAAACCGATCTCACTTATGGAGATACTACCCGCAAAAAATTTGTGATTCATACTACGCTTGTAAAACAATTAGCCTTGTACGTTACAATGTACAGTCCACTCCAAATGGCTGCCGATTTACCCGAAAATTACGAACGCTATGCAGATGCATTTCAGTTCATTAAAGATGTAGCTGTTGATTGGGACGATACACGTTATTTGGAAGCCGAACCAGGCGATTACATTACCGTTGCAAGAAAGGAGAAGCAAAGCGACAATTGGTTTATTGGCGCCATTACAGACGAGCAAAAACGCAGTTCTACAATTGCATTGAATTTCTTAGACCCTAATAAAAAATATGAAGCCATTAATTATACCGATGGGGCAACTGCCGATTGGGAAAAAAATCCCAAAGCATACGTGATAAGCAAAAAAACTGTTACCCAAAAATCAATGCTAAAATTACAATTAGCAGCAGGTGGCGGTTGCGCTATCAGTATTAAACCCATTCAATAATTAAAATACTATACAATAAAAAATGTCACTTAGTGGGACATTTTTTATTGTAGTATTATAATCCGGTTCGGCCGTCTCTTTCCATCTGAGCTCGTTTCTTTTTACTGTATTTTTTTTCGTACTCTAAAATTTCCTTTGTTTTAACTTTCTCTTTTGGCTTTTCTTTTTCGGTTACTACAGTAGTGGCTGCCTTCGCTTTTTCATCGGGCTCGTCTTTCAATAATCTTCCTCGATCGTAACGTTCTAATTTGGTTAACCGGCCACCTTCATAATACCTCCATTCGCCATTAGGCACACTATACTGTTCGGCTTTTACAATTCTATATTCAATGATTTCATTGCTGCCGGTTCCATAAATTGGTATTGTATCGTAAGGCGCATCCGGATTATAACTGCGCCATTCTTCATGCTTTTGTAAATCGCCTAAAAAACTAAAATATTCTTGTGCGCCATCTTTTCCGCCAAAACGATAGTTTTCAAATGCTATTAAATCGCCGGTACTATTGTATCTGCGCCACATGCCGTCTTTTTTGTCATTCTTATACATACCTTCTTCATCATAACCGGGCTCGCCCCTTATTTCACCAACGCTTAATACCCATTTGCCTTGCTTGAGCCCCTTTGCATCAATGATGTTCAACGTATCGCCATCAGGAGATAGTTTAAAGGATTTGTATTGCGCCGATAGATTTAATCCCATGAATATCATCAAGAGCATTAAACACAATTCACGTAATTTTATAGATACTTTCTTCATAGAAAAATATTGTCAATGAAAACCTTATTCAAATTTAGCTTTTCTTTTATCATCACCCTACTGGCAGGTTATGATTTAACAATTCAGGCACAAATAAAGCCCACTTCTGCTTCGGAACGTTGGGCAGGCGCTGCAAAAAGAAAACAATTGGAAGACAATTCATTTCTTAAAGATTTAAAATTTAGAAATATTGGTCCGGTTCAAATGAATGGCCGTGTGGTAGACCTAGAAGTTAACCCCGAGGATCCTACAGAATTTTATTTAGCCTATGCCAGTGGAGGATTATGGCATACTACTAATAATGGATTAAGCTTTACGCCGCTTTTTGAAAAAGAAGAAGCCTTTAGTATCGGTGATATTGCGGTGAATTGGAAAACCGGAACAATTTGGGTGGGCACAGGTGAAGTAAATAGCAGTAGAAGCAGCTACAGTGGCATGGGTATTTATAACTCTACCAACAAAGGTAAAACCTGGCAATACCTTGGCTTACCGGAAAGCCATCATATTGGAGAAATTATTTTACATCCAACCAATGATCAAATTGCTTGGGTAGCCGCAATGGGACATTTATACTCTCCCAATAAAGAAAGAGGCGTTTATAAAACTATTGATGGCGGTAAAACTTGGAATCAAACTTTGTACGTAGACGATAATACCGGTGCGGTTGAAATGGACATCAACCCCGGCAACCCAAACGAATTGTATGCTTGTACATGGCATAGAACCCGCAGTGCATGGGATTTTAATCCAACAGGTGCTACAAGTGCCATTTATAAAAGTGTTGATGGTGGTAATAACTGGAAAAATATCACAACATCTGGAAGCGGTTTCCCTACCGGCGCATTGGTTGGGCGGATAGGCGTAGCTGTTGCACCTTCAAATCCAAACATCATTTATGCAGTGGTGGATAACAATGCAGCACAACCCGACACCGCTGTTCAAAAAGAAGACACTACAAAATATACTACAAACGATTTAAAATCATTAACTCTTGAACAATTTAGCGCACTCGACAAAAGTAAATTGGATTCCTTTTTAATAGACAATGATTTCCCCTCAAAATATAATGCCGATACATTGAAAGCACTTGTTGCCTCAGGAAAATTAAAACCTTCAGCTGTTTATGATTGGCTGATTGCAGATGATGGTTTTCAAAACAACCATATTTACGGATGCGAAGTATATAGAAGCGATGATGCCGGAATCAATTGGAAAAAAGTAAATACAAAATTCATAGATGTTTTCTCTTCATATGGGTATTATTTTGGGAAAATATTTGTTAGTCCTACCGATGCAAATAAAGTCATCACTTTTGGAACCAGTTTAATAGTAAGTACCGATGGAGGCAAAACATTTACTGAAGTAGATAAAGACAATACCCATGGCGATTGGCATGCTTGTTGGATCAACCCTAAAAAAGACGGGCATTGGATAGCCGGTAATGATGGTGGCGCCAATATCACTTATGACAACGGTTTTAAATGGTTTAAAGTAAACAGTATTCCTGTTGGGCAATTTTATGGCATTACCACCGATGATGCTAAACCCTATAATGTTTATGGTGGCTTACAAGATAATGGGGTTTGGATGGGACCATCAAAAATTGGCAGAACCGGAAATGGATTTTCGTTTGCCGATCAACGTAAGATACCCGATCCGGAAGATTACAATTGGAAAACAATTGGCGGAGGCGATGGCATGCAAGTTCAAGTAGATACTAGAGATAATAAAACGGTGTACAGTGGGTTTCAATTTGGCTATTACAGTAGAAAAAATACGGATGGCGGCAAAAGTCTATCCATACACCCTATGCACGATTTGGGCGAAATTAAATTACGCTACAATTGGCAAACACCTATTTGGCTGAGTAAACACAATCAAGATATTTTCTATTATGGTTCTAACAAATTTCATCGCAGCTTAAATAAAGCCGAAAAACTAGAAGCTTTAAGCGATGATTTAACCAAAGGAAAAAAACAAGGTAAGGTACCTTATGGCACCATAACTACAATTTGCGAATCGCCATTAAAATTCGGTTTAATTTATATCGGTACCGATGATGGCAATATTCAATTGTCAAAAGATGGAGGTTATACATGGAATTTGATCAGTCAGAATTTACCGGCCAACCTTTGGGTAAGTCGTGTTACTGCTTCTAAATATAAAGAAGGTCGGGTGTATGTAACATTAAATGGCTATCGCTACGATAACTTTACGCCTTGGCTTTACAGCAGCGAAGATTTTGGTAAAACTTGGAAAAGGCTTGGAATGGATTTGCCCAATGAATCTTTAAATGTGATAAAAGAAGATCCATCAAAAGAAGAAATTATTTATGTAGGATCGGATAATGGCCTTTATGCTTCTTTCGATTATGGTGCTTCTTTTGTAAGCATGGGTTATCAATTACCCAGAGTTCCAGTACATGATATCACCTTACATCAAAGAGATAAAGAAATTGTTGTTGGCACACATGGTAGAAGCATTTTTATCGCTTCTCTTGATAGTATTTACAAAGCCTATAATAATAAATTGAAAGTGGCGAAAATGAAAAACGATTTAAAATCTTTTAATCCTAATGACTTACAAAATGGTGAAGTAGCAATTGATTGTCCGCCCGCAAAAGCGCCCAAGAAAAAGAAAAAACTAAAACCTATTTCGGGCATGCCACCCAATGAAATGTCGTACAGCAATTATTTACTGCAACAAAAGCAACCGCAATAAATTAAAAAACAAAAACCGTTTCTTCAGTAGAAACGGTTTTTTATATTGGACAAAAAACGAGCAATTTTTAATGTTATCCCATCCGCTTTTTTAATAATACCCTTCAGAAAAATGCATAGAAAAATTCATCAATTTTATTGATAATAATTATCTTTAAATAGACAAAAACTATCAATAAAATGACCATTACACAGCTTGAATATATTGTTGCTATAGATACATACAGGCATTTTGCAGCTGCCGCTGGTAAATGTTTTGTAACGCAGCCAACCTTGAGCATGCAAATTCAAAAGCTGGAAGACGAGTTGAATATTAAGTTATTCGACAGGAGCAAACAACCGGTAGTACCTACCGATATTGGCAGCATCGTAATTCAACAAGCCCGTAAAATTTTACATGAAGTAGAGGTAATGCACCAACTCATCAATGAACAAAAGGGCACTGTATCCGGAGCTTTAAGAGTGGGCATTATACCAACATTGGCCCCTTATCTGCTACCCCTTTTCTTACAGCAATTTTTAACCAATTTTCCGGATGTGCATATTAAGGTAAAAGAAATGACTACAGAAGTTATTCTCGATGATTTAAAAAATGGAAAGATAGATGTAGGCCTATTGGTTACTCCATTAGAAGACCCCAACATTCAGGAGCATCCTTTATTTAATGAAGAATTGGTAGCGTATGTTTCTAAGAAAAATTTAGCCTATAAAAAACAATACGTACTTCCTCAAGATATTGATATAAAAGAATTGTGGATTTTGGAAGAAGGCCATTGTTTACGTTCTCAAATGATCAATTTATGTGCATTAAAAAAAGAGCAATTGCAAGACAGTCATTTTGATTATGAAGCAGGAAGCGTAGAAACTTTGAGAAAAATGGTTGAACAAAATGCCGGCATTACCATATTGCCCGAATTAGCAACAATAGATTTTTCGGCTAAGCAATTACAAATGGTAAGGCATTTTAAATCCCCGGTTCCGGTGCGTGAAGTAAGTTTGGTGACCCATAGAAATTATATTAAGAAAAAATTGGTTGATGCGTTAAAAACAGCCATTACTGCCAGTTTGCCCGCTAAAATCATTGCCAATAAAAACCAAAAGATCATCCAAATATAAACATGCATAATTGGCTACCGA
>JBMOEQ010000176.1:0-6946 GCA_049314655.1 Ferruginibacter sp.
ACTACACCTTCAGTTCCACTTGGTGCTTTCAAAGAAGCATCTTTAGCGTCTCCGGCTTTATCACCAAAGATTGCACGAAGTAATTTTTCTTCCGGAGTTGGGTCACTTTCACCTTTTGGAGTGATTTTACCAATAATGATATCGCCTTCTTTAATGTGCGCACCAATACGGATAATACCATTTTGATCCAAATCTTTCGTTGCTTCTTCACTTACGTTAGGAATATCTGGTGTTAATTCCTCTTCACCTAATTTAGTATCGCGCACTTCAGTTTCAAATTCACTGATGTGTATAGACGTAAATAAATCTTCCTTAACTACTTTCTCAGAAATTACAATCGCATCCTCGAAGTTGTAACCTTTCCAAGGCATGAACGCAACTTTTAAGTTACGGCCCAATGCCATTTCACCGCCCTTAGTTGCATATCCTTCAGTTAAGAAGTCTCCTTCTTTTACTTTTTGACCTTTTACAACAGCCGGACGAAGGTTGATACAAGTTTCTTGGTTGGTACGAACGAATTTGGTGATTTTGTATACTTTCAAATCATCTTCGAAACTTACCAATTGTTGAATTTCGCTTCTGTTATAACGAACATGAATTTCATTAGCATCAACATATTCAACTACGCCTTCTCCTTCAGCATGAATTTGGATACGAGCATCACGAGCAGCTTTTGCTTCAAGACCTGTACCAACGATTGGTGGGTCTAAACGAATTAAAGGAACTGCCTGACGTTGCATGTTTGATCCCATCAAAGCACGGTTAGCATCATCATGCTCTAAGAACGGAATGAGTGAAGCACTTAAACCTACAATTTGGTTTGGTGCAACATCCATATATTCAACCTCTCCTTTTTCAAGAATAGGGAAATCGCCTGTTTGACGACTCTTAATTTTATCTTCTACGAAATTGCCTTCTTTATCCATAGGGATATTAGCCTGTGCAATTTTAGCAGTATCTTCTTCTTCAGCACTTAGGAAAGTGATTTTTTTCAAATCGGCTTTTCCATTATTTACTTTATGATAAGGTGTTTCAATGAAACCCATATCATTGATTTTGGCATGTACACAAAGTGTAGAAATCAAACCAATGTTTGGTCCTTCAGGAGTTTCAATGGTACATAAACGGCCGTAGTGAGAATAGTGAACGTCACGAACCTCAAAACCTGCTCTTTCGCGACTTAAACCACCGGGTCCAAGTGCTGAGATACGACGTTTGTGGGTAATTTCACTCAAAGGATTCGTTTGATCCAAGAACTGCGACAACTGAGACGTTCCAAAGAAGGAATTGATAACAGAAGAAAGTGTTCTTGCATTGATCAAATCTACCGGAGTAAATACCTCATTATCGCGAACATTCATACGTTCACGAATGGTACGTGCCATACGCGCCAAACCAACACCAAATTGTGCATATAATTGCTCACCTACGGTACGTACACGACGATTGCTTAAGTGATCAATATCATCCACTTCACTTTTACCGTTGGTTAATTGAACCAATGTTTTGATGATTGCAATGATATCGTCTTTCGTTAATACTTTCTTTTCGATTGGGAAGTTTAAGCCCAAACGACGATTGATTTTATAACGACCAACTTCTCCTAAATCATAACGTTTATCACTGAAGAACAATTTATCAATGATACCGCGAGCCGTTTCATTATCTGGAGCATCAGCACCTCTTAGTTGACGGTAGATGTGTTGAACCGCTTCTAATTCACTGTTTGATGTATCCTTATTTAAGGTATTGTAAATAATAGCATAGTCTCCGCTTACTTCTTCTTTTTGAACAAATACGCTTTTAACTTCCATATCTACAATCATAGATATATTTTCTTCATCCAATACTGTATCTCTTTCTAACACAATTTCATTACGCTCAATACTTACAACCTCACCGGTATCTTCATCTACGAAATCTTCAACCCAAGTACGAAGTACACGAGCAGCTAATCTTTTGCCGATATATTGAGCAAGTGCTTTTTTATCGGTTTTAACTTCATCAGCCATACCAAACAATTCAAGGATATCCTTATCTGTTTCGAAGCCGATAGAACGTAACAACGTAGTTACAGGGAATTTTTTCTTACGATCGATGTATGCATACATTACATTGTTAATGTCTGTAGCAAATTCCATCCATGCACCTTTAAAAGGAATTACACGAGCAGAATAAATTTTGGTACCGTTCGGGTGAACAGATTGTCCAAAGAATACTCCAGGAGAACGATGTAATTGAGAAACCACTACACGCTCAGCACCGTTAATAACAAAAGTACCACGAGGCGTCATGTAAGGAATATTTCCTAAAAATACATCCTGAACGATAGTTTGAAAATCTACGTGCTCTTCATCATTACAGCTCAAACGTAATTTGGCTTTCAAAGGCACAGCATAAGTTAAACCACGCTCAATACACTCATCAATGGTATAACGAGGTGGATCAACAAAATAGTCCAGAAACTCAAGTACGAAAATATTCCGCGTATCTGTTATCGGAAAATTTTCTTTAAATACACGGAACAATCCTTCGTTATTACGCTTATCCGGCGTTGTTTCAAGCTGGAAATAGTCTTTAAAGGATTGAATCTGGATGCCGAGCAGGTCGGGTTGTTCTGCCAGTTGTTCAACTTTACCGAAATTGATACGCTGGGCAGCTGTTGATTTTGTTGCAGACATATTGTAATTAAAACGTTTTAGTGCTGAGAAGGCCCAATATTTTCAGGTGAGTATAACGAATTAATACACTAACCCGAATTTAAAGGAACGCAAAGTTAGTAAAATCTGACCAAAAATTTCAAAACAACTCGGATTTTTTTGAAATTTTGGTTTGATTTTTGATAAATTAATTAAATCATTGAATTAGAACTGAATTTCACAAATTGCATGGTTTAACTAATCTTGTTCTTTCCTCTAAGATTTTTCTATATTTCATACTCGCTCATAGATTTCAAATACCAATACTGTATTGATTTTCCACAATTTAGGACGAGTTTATTAACATTGTTAATTTTTTTGTGGATAAAATATAAAATGATGTGAATAACTTGTATATAAAAAAAATGTACTTTGCATTAGATTTTAAAATTTGAAGGACTGTTATACGTTTAATCATTGGTATTTCGTTTTAAAATAAATAACCAATTGATCAACTGTGTTACCTTGAGTTGATTTGACTTGATCTATTTGAAGAAAAGAGCTTAACATGAAAAAAATTGTACTGCTGGTATTATTAGCAGGTTACATATCAACAGGGAAATCTCAGTGTCCGCCGAATGCATTTGCATTCCTAAGTCCGTATGTTTCTTGTCCAAGTGGCTGTGGTGTTCTTTTAAATAATTGGCCCGAAGGGGTATTAGTAAACATTTATGGTGGTACCCCAATTGTTATTGTAACATCAGTTGTTGTGTCGGGTACTTTAGGTGGGCCAGGAGTAGGCAGTGCTTTTACTTGCGTGCCTTGTGGCGTGCCGTTAATTTTTGCTTCTACAGTAGTTGGCGCAACCAGCGGTTGTGTAATTTTAAATTCTGGTGGTATACCTGTTACATTGATGAATTTTTCTGCAAAGCTTAAGAATGAACAATGCACATTGAATTGGGAATCAGCCAATGAAACTATAAATGCACAATATTACATTGAACGCAGTATTGACGGAATTAATTTTACAAGTATTCATCTAATTACGGGTAGTAATAGTACAACTAATATAAATAAATACAGTTTCACAGATCCAAATCCTTTACCCGAAATTGGATACTATAGAATTTTAATGAGAGAAGCTAGTGGAAAAGAAAGTTATTCCGAAATATTAAAAGTTACCAATTCTAACAAAGTAGATTTAAACATATTCCCTAACCCTTTTGAAAATTTCTTTTCAGTTAGTTTAAATGCGCGTGCGATTCCTGCAGTAATTGAAATTTATGATTTACAAGGCAAACTATTACACCGTCAATTAAGCCAACAAACATCATTCTTAATTACCAAACAATTTGCAAAGGGCATATATATGCTAAAGGTAACAACGAATGATAATCAGGTTATTTTAAGTAAGTTGATTCACCAATAAATAATATTATCAATATCCATTGAATTCATATTAAAACTAATATCCTTTAAACCAATTTTTATCCAATATTTATAGATCAACCAATCCGAACAATCCCCAAAGTATTATTAAATAATAAAGCCGAAGCATTTGCTTCGGCTTTTTATTTTTAACCAACAACTGTTGTTGATTAAGCTATTTCTACTTCAGCACCAGCTTCAGTAAGTTTCACTTTCAATTCTTCAGCTGTAGCTTTATCTACACCTTCTTTAACTGGTTTTGGAGCGCCATCAACTAAATCTTTAGCTTCTTTCAAACCTAAGCCAGTTAATTCTTTAACGATTTTTACAACAGCAAGCTTGTTAGCTCCACCGCTTTTCAAAATTACGTTGAAAGAAGTTTTTTCTTCAACTGCAGCAGCTTCACCAGCACCTGCACTTACTACAACTGCAGCAGCAGCTGGTTCGATTCCGTACTCAGTTTTTAAAAATTCTGCTAATTCTTGTACTTCTTTTACTGTTAAGCCAACTAGGCTTTCAGCTAATGCTTTTACGTCTGCCATTTTGATTAAAATTTTTTCCGCCTTCATTGTTTTAGACTCCGGCGGAGGTTTAAAAAAATTATTATAATTAATCGCCCAAAGGGTTCAACTAATTCGATGAAATACTTGGTTTAAGGCACCAAGAAAGCCTTAGAACATTGTTAAAATTATTCAGCAGCTGCAGTAGCGGCTTCCGGACGATTTTGCAATGCACCAATAACACGTTGAATAGGTGATTGTAACAATCCGATAACTTCTCCAATAAGTTCGTTTTTGGTTTTGATTTGTGTAAGTGCTTTCAATTGATTGTCACCAACAAATACATCTCCATTGATAAAAGCAGCTTTTAATTCGGGCTTTACGCTTTTTTTAGATTTACGAAAACTGCTAAGAATCATTGCTGGTTCTTTAGGATTTTCACTAAATAATAAAGCAGTTACACGGTGTAAAGAATCGTATACGCCAGTATATTTTTCAGCGTCGATACTTTCTAAAGCTTTGCGGATAAGTGTATTTTTAGCAACACGGATTTCAACATTTTTGTCGAAACAATGTCTGCGCAATTCTGTGATCTGTGCTACAGTTAAACTTTCTGTATCAGTAATGTAGAAGTTATTGTATTGAGAGAATTTGCCTTTCAGCACCTCAATAACGTCGTTCTTTTCCTGTTTAGTCATAACAAATATTTTGTGTACTCGGTAAACCGATTACGGTAAATTAATTTTGAACGGATTTAGTATCAATAGTAATACCAGGACTCATAGATGAAGCCATACTTAAACCTCTTAAATAAGTTCCTTTTGCAGTTGATGGCTTTAATTTCACCAAAGCATTAATAAGCTCTTGGCTATTTTCAGCAATTTTTTCTGCACTAAAACTTACTCGTCCGATTGAAGCATGAATGATACCTACTTTATCCACTTTAAAAGCAATTTTACCGCCTTTAACTTCTGTTACTGCAGATGCAACATCATTAGTTACAGTACCAGTTTTTGGATTGGGCATTAAGTTACGTGGTCCGAGCACTTTACCAAGTTTACCAATTTTAGGCATTACTGATGGTGTTGCAATAATAACATCAACATCTGTCCAACCACCTTCAATTTTTGCAATAAATTCATCTAAACCTACATATTCTGCACCTGCAGTTTTAGCAGCTTCTTCTTTATCAGGCGTACAAAGTACCAAAACGCGTTTGGTTTTACCAGTACCATGAGGAAGAGATACCGTTCCACGAATGGCTTGATCAGCTTTCTTTGGATCAACACCTAAACGAATATGTAAATCAACAGAACTATCAAATTTTGTACAGTTCAATTCTTTTACTAAGGCTGAAGCTTCTTTAAGAGAATAAGCTTTATTACTATCAACCTTAGCGTTGGCTAATTTTCTTTTTTTAGTAATCATTTTCTAAAATTTTTGAGTTGATAATAAATTAGTTTTCCCATGGAGCTTTACCTTCCACTGTTAAACCCATGCTACGTGCAGTTCCTGCAACCATGCTCATGGCACTGTTGAGGGTAAAAGCATTAAGATCTGCCATTTTATCTTTAGCGATCTCTTCTACTTGAGCCCAAGAAACTTTACCCACTTTTACACGGTTTGGTTCTTTACTACCGCTTTGAATTTTAGCAGCATCCATTAACTGCACAGCAGCCGGAGGCGTTTTGATAATAAAATCGAAAGATTTGTCTGCATAAACAGTAATCAGTACAGGAAGTACTTTACCTTGTTTATCCTGAGTTCTTGCATTAAATTGCTTACAGAACTCCATGATGTTCACCCCTTTAGAACCAAGAGCTGGTCCGATTGGTGGTGCTGGATTGGCTTGTCCTCCTTTACATTGGAGCTTGACATAGCCTGTGATCTCTTTTGCCATGTGATGATTTTTTTTGGTGATAACGTACCGGCAATTACCGGAACTCCCAATTCAATAAATTCAAAAAGAACTATTTGGGGCGGCAAAGGTAAGGAATGGATTTATAAATCTGAAATTTTCAGACAACTATTTATAAAAAAAGCCATCTAAAAGATGGCTTAAAATGCGATTATTGAGTACTAAGAGATTTTTTCAACCTGCATATAATTTAATTCTACAGGCGTTGCTCTACCAAATATTTTTACTTGTACTTTCAATTTCTTTTTCTCGTCATTTACTTCTTCAACCATACCGTTAAAGTCGTTGAATGGTCCATCAATAATTTTAATGGTTTCACCAATAATGAAAGGCTCGCTCATCACCATTCCACCACCTTCACCCATTTCATCAACCTTACCTAACATTTTATTTACTTCCGACTTACGCAATGAAATGATGTTTCCTTTACTTCCTTTACCATCAGTTAAAAAGTGCATTAC
>JBMOEQ010000177.1:0-6933 GCA_049314655.1 Ferruginibacter sp.
AATCGGTGCTTTTATTTACAAGCATTTTATTGCGTAACAATGAATCTACAGTTAATCATTTTAATGACAAACCGGTAAAACTATTCTCGCAGTTTAATATTCGTCCGGTTCGTTTATCCAATACAGATGGCATCCCCGATTATTTCGAAAACAAACACCTTTTCTTTATTAAAATGTTGAATGGGGTGAGTAGTTTGGCATGGTAGAGATACGGTGGGTGAACGATTGTTGAACAGTGGCTGAACAATGGTTTAGGGGTTTAGAAGCTTAGGGTTTAGTGAAGATCGTTATACTTTAAACTGCCCACTACTTTATAAACTTCATAATCTTTATAAACTTTTAATAAATGCACGGTTAGAAGTTTAGGGTTTAGCGTTTAGGTAAGTCTCTATAAACTTTAGAATCACTATAAACTTTATATGCTTTACACTTTAGAAACATAGTTTATGGTTTAGGGTTTAGTACAGAGACTTTACAAACTTACCAACTTTATAAACTTTCCCTCTACAATAAATGGTCATTTAATAAATCTCTTAAAAGTCACCTGACTTATATCAGTATCCACTCTGAAATTCATCATTGACCAACCTTTGGGCTTGGGCTACTTTAGCCTACCAAATTTTAACCCCTCTGTGCCCCTACATCTTTAAACCAAATTATAATGGCAAGTTCAGATCTCACCAAACCGATTGACCTAACGCTACATGCCGAAGGAACAGGCCCACGGCGGTTTCGGCGCCCCGAGTACACCGATTTTATGCCTCCTTGCAACAGCGCATGCCCTGCAGGAGAAAACATCCAAGCATGGATGGCATACGCACAAGCCGGCGAATATTTCGAAGCATTTCAACAACTGGTACAAGACAATCCTTTCCCTGCCGTAATGGGCCGGGTTTGTGTACGGTCTTGCGAAACAGGTTGTAACAGAAACCATATCGACAGTACAGTAAGTATTCATGGAGTTGAACGTTATATTGGTGATAAAGCCATTGAAGAAAATTGGAAAATAAATAATGATAGTACCCCAACCGGAAAAAGAATTTTAGTGGTAGGAGCCGGACCAAGTGGTTTATCAGCAGCTTATCATCTTACTCGATTAGGACATACCGTAGAGATTTATGAAGCCGGCGCAAATGCAGGTGGATTAATGGAATATGGCATTCCCGAATATCGCCTTCCTAAAAATATTTTAGAAGCAGAAGTGGTGCGTATTATAAATATGGGCGTAAAAATAAAGCTCAATTATAAAGTAACCGATTTGCTCAAAGAAAAAGAAGCCGGAAGATTTGATGCAGTTTATCTTGCTGTTGGTGCTGAAGTAATGCGCAAATCTGCCATCAATATAGATTCTTCAATAATTATGACAGATGCGTTTACTTTTTTAAAAGCATCGAAACAATATCCTTCTATTCGCGGAAATAAAGTGGTGATTTATGGTGGCAGTAAATTGGCGATGTATTTATCAAGGATTATTCGTCGTTTAGGTGCCGAAGCCATTGTACTTTTCCCTGGCGATAGAAAATTAATGCCGGCTTATGATTACGAAGCAGATGATGCCATTGAAGAAGGTGTAAACATTGAGTTCCTTCGCCGTATAGATGCCATCAAAGGAAAAACCTTTACAATTGAAGTAATGAAAGTTGAAAAAGGTAAATCTGTTGGCACAGGCGAATTCATTACGCTTGAAGCCGATATGTTTATTGATTCCTTGAAACAAGAAAGCGATTCTTCCTTCTTACATGGCTTAACCAATGTGGCCATTAATGAAGATGGAACGGTGGTTATCAATGCCGAAAGAATGACCTCTCAACCTGGTGTTTTTGCAGGTGGTGATATGTTGCCCGGCGAACAACGCAGTGTAACCATCGCCATCGGACAAGGTAAAAAAGCAGCACGGTATATTGATGCTTATGTAAACCATACAGAATATGAAAAACCTGCCAAACATCCAACAGCAGGATATCGTAAACTACATATGTGGTATAAAACAGAATCGCCACAAATCATCCAATCTAAACAAGATCCTTCTCAAGCGGTGAAAAATTTTGATGAAATCATTTCCGGTTTCAACGAAAAAGAAGCCCGCTTTGAAGCACAACGTTGTTTAAGTTGTGGTAACTGTTTCGAATGCGATGGATGCTTCGGTGCTTGTCCGGAAGATGCCATCGTTAAACTAGGTAAAGGCAAAGGTTATCGGTTCGATTTTGATGCGTGCACCGGCTGCGGTGTATGTTACGAACAGTGCCCCTGTCATGCAATTGAAATGATTCCCGAACCTGTAAAAACAAATTAAGATGTCTACCCAAAAAAATACTATAGCTACAGTTGATGGCAATGAGGCCGCGGCCTATGTTGCTTATCGTGTTAACGAAGTTTGTGCTATTTATCCCATTACTCCATCTTCTACTATGGCCGAATTGGCCGATGAATGGAGTGCAAAAGGCATTAAAAACATTTGGGGCAACGTTCCCGAAGTTATAGAAATGCAAAGCGAAGGTGGTGCTGCCGGTACCGTACATGGCGCATTACAAACCGGTTCATTAACAACAACTTTTACAGCATCGCAAGGACTAATGTTGATGTTGCCCAATATGTATAAAATTGCCGGCGAATTAACCGCAACCGTATTTCATGTTGCCGCTCGTTCTTTAGCTGCACAAGGTTTATCCATATTTGGCGACCATCAAGATGTAATGGCTGCAAGATCTACAGGCTTTGCATTCCTTAGCTCTGCAAGTGTGCAAGAAGCACATGATTTTGCTTTAATTGCTCAAGCTGCTACATTGCGCTCACGTGTTCCTTTCGTACACTTCTTTGATGGCTTTAGAACATCACACGAAGTAAATAAACTAACCATCATCAGCGACGAACATATTAAAGCCCTAATACCGGATGATTTGGTAATTGCACATCGCAATCGTGCTTTATCACCCGACAATCCTTTTATCAGAGGTACGGCACAAAATCCGGATGTATATTTCCAAGGCCGTGAAACTGTAAATCCATTCATCAATCAAACGCCCGAAATCGTGCAACAAATGATGGATGAATTTTATGCGCTCACCGGAAGAAAATATGCACTCTATGAATATGAAGGCGCAGCCGATGCAGAACATGTAATTGTTGTAATGGGATCGGGTGGCGAAACAGTTTCAGAAACAGTAAAAGCTTTAAATAAAGCCGGACAAAAAACCGGTGTATTATTAATCCGTTTGTATCGTCCGTTTGATGTTAGTTATTTCTTAAAAGCATTACCTGCTACAGTAAAACATATTGCTGTATTAGATCGTACTAAAGAACCCGGCGCATCAGGTGAGCCTTTGTATCAAGATGTATTAACCTGTTTGATGGAAGGTGTTCAAACCGGAAAAATTACTTCTATACCAAAAGTTATTGGTGGCCGTTATGGACTTTCATCAAAAGAATTTACACCTGCAATGGTGAACGGTATTTTTGAAGAGTTGAAAAAAGATCAACCTAAAAACCATTTCACCATTGGTATTACAGATGATGTAACATTTACCAGTTTAACTTATGATACTTCATTTAGTTTAGATGAATCGGCATGGCGCCAAGGTTTGTTCTTTGGTTTAGGTGCCGATGGTACAGTAGGTGCAAACAAAAATACCATCAAAATTATTGGCGAAAACACCCCACTCTATGCACAAGGATATTTTGTATACGATTCTAAAAAATCGGGTGCAAGAACGGTATCGCATTTACGTTTTGGACCAGAGCCCATCAAAGCACCTTATTTAATTGGCAAAGCCGATTTTATTGCTTGTCATCTTTTCAATTTCACTGAAAAAGTTGAAATGCTGGATGCGGCTAAAGATGGTGCTACTTTCTTATTAAATAGTCCATACAGTAAAGATGAAGTTTGGGCACAATTACCCGGTAATGTTCAAGAAGCTTTAATTGCCAAGAAAATTAAATTCTTTGTAATTGATGCGTCTTCAGTAGCCCGTGCAACAGGAATGGCTGGTAGAATTAACACCATCATGCAAACCTGCTATTTTGCGCTTTCGGGTGTTCTTCCCCGTGAGGAAGCCATTGACGCCATCAAAAAAACGATTGAAAAAACTTACTATAAAAAAGGTCAAGCAGTTGTTGACCAAAACTTCAAAGCAGTTGATGCCACATTAGCCGAATTGTATGAAGTAGATGTTCCTGCAGTTGCTTCAGTTGCGGTAAAACACAATGCAGTAGTTTCGGCATTAGCGCCCAAATTTGTACAAGAAGTTACGGCGTCAATGATGGCTGGCCATGGCGATGACTTAACGGTAAGTCAAATGCCCGTAGATGGCACCTATCCTAGTGGAACTACTTGTTGGGAAAAAAGAAATATTGCCGATTTTGTTCCCCAATGGGATCCCGAAACTTGTATTCAATGCGGTAACTGTGCGTATGTTTGTCCGCATAGTGTAATCCGTGCAAAATTCTACAACGAAAAATTTGTTGAAAATGCACCAGAAGGATTTGCTTATGCCCCTATCAATGCACGTGGTTTCCCCGAAACAAAATATACCCTTCAAGTTTATGTAGAAGATTGTACCGGTTGTAATCTTTGTGTGGAAGTTTGTCCGGCTATAAATGCAAACGACAAATCGCTCAAAGCCATTAACATGGTAGATAAAACTCCTTTATTGGAAAAAGAAATCAAGAACATTGAGTACTTCGAAAATATTCCTTGGAACGATCGTTCTAAAATTGATTTCTCTACTGTTCATGGTGCACAATTCATGGAACCTTTATTTGAGTTCTCCGGCGCATGTGCAGGTTGTGGGGAAACACCTTATGTGAAATTATTATCGCAGTTATTTGGCGATAGATTATTGGTGGCAAACGCTACAGGATGTTCTTCTATTTATGGCGGTAATTTACCTACTACACCTTGGACGAAAAATAAAGATGGAAAAGGACCAGCTTGGTCTAACTCTCTCTTTGAAGACAATGCCGAATTTGGTTTAGGTATGCGGGTTACTGTAGATAAGCAACGTGCTATGGCCGAAGAATTGTTAATTGGATTTAAAGCTCAAGTTGGCGAAGATTTAGCAAATAGTATTTTAAATGCCAATCAAACAGACGAATCTGGAATCATAGAACAACGCAAACGCATAGCCGAATTGCAAACTAAATTATTAGCGATACCAGAATCAGGTGCTAAACATTTAGCCAGCATTGCCGATAAGTTGATTCAAAAAAGCGTTTGGTTAGTGGGTGGTGATGGATGGGCTTATGATATTGGTTATGGTGGTTTAGACCATGCATTAGCCAGTGGAAGAAATATCAACATTATGGTATTGGATACTGAAGTGTATTCAAATACCGGCGGACAAGCGTCTAAATCTACTCCAATTGGTGCAACGGCAAAATTTGCTGCCGGTGGCAAAACCATCAATAAAAAAGATTTAGCGATGCAAGCCATTGCTTATGGTAATGTATATGTTGCAAGAATTGCATTAGGTGCTAATCCGCAACAAACCTTGTTAGCAATGCGTGAAGCTGAAGCACATAATGGTCCATCTCTAATATTAGCGTATAGTCCTTGTATTGCACATGGCTACGATTTAAAACAAGGATTAAGTCAACAACACAAAGCTGTAATGAGTGGTTACTGGCCATTGATCAGATACAATCCTACTTTAAGGAAGAAAAAAATGAATCCGTTTATTTTAGATTCCCCACGTCCAACAATGGCATTAAGGGATTATGCTTATCAAGAGTTGCGGTATAAAGTGTTAACGCATACGCATCCGGAAGAAGCGGAAAAATTAATGAAACTGGCACAGGAAATGATTAACCTTCGTTGGAAAAACTATGAAGAGCTTGCTACTTTACCTGCAAGTGATTTTGTACCCGTTGCCTGATATTAAACGCATAAATTCAATACAATGAACTTAAAAACAAATTACCTGGGTCTCAACCTAAAATCACCAATAGTAGTTTCGGCTTGTTCGCTTTCTGAAGAAACGAGCAATATTGTTCAGATGGAAGATGAAGGTGCAGGCGCCGTGGTGATGTATTCTTTATTTGAAGAACAAATTCGATTAGAAGAAGCCGGTTTAGAATCGGTCATCAACAACACCACTAATGTTTTTGCAGAAGCGGCAGATTTTTTTCCCCAGTTGGAAGATTATCATTCCGGCACAGCCGAATATTTAGAGCGCATTAGAAAAGCCAAACAAAGGGTTTCAATGCCCATCATAGGAAGCTTAAATGGCATTTCTCCTGAAGGTTGGATTAGATATGCAAAAGAAATTGAACAAGCAGGCGCCGATGCACTTGAAATAAACATTTTCTTTATTCCGGGAGACATTGCTTTTTCCAGTGCTGCAGTAGAACATCGTTATTTAAACATCATTGAAGAAGTGAAGCAATCGGTAACGATACCTATCTCTGTAAAAATGAATCCTTATTTCAGTGCAATGGGCAATATGGCGCAACGCATGTACGAATCGGGTGCAGATGGGTTAGTATTATTCAATCGTTTTTATCAACCCGATTTTGATATCAATGAATTAAAATTGTTATCGAATTTACAATACAGCGAATCGAATGAAATTCGTTTGCCGCTATTGTGGATTGCAACATTGTATGGAAAGATTCCAGTTTCAATGGCTGCTACAACAGGTGTTCAAAGCGCTATTGAAGTGATTAAATATATCCTTGCCGGTGCCGATGTTGCCATGACCGCTTCTGCATTATATAAAAATGGTATTGGGTATTTAAAAACCATGACGAGCGAATTGGAAGGCTGGATGCAAACCATGGGTTTCGATTCGGTTGAAGAATTTAGAGGCTTGTTAAGTCAGCAACAGGTATCCGACCCAACAGCATTTGAAAGAGCCAATTATATTAAGATTTTAAAAAGCAACTAATTTTTTTGTTTTGTTTTATTTTTTAAGCACCGTTATAAAACACGGTGCTTTT
>JBMOEQ010000178.1:0-6875 GCA_049314655.1 Ferruginibacter sp.
ATAAAATCGGGATAAAAATTTTTCGTCTTTCTTTCGGGTTTACTGCTTCTTGCAAAATATTGTTTTATCCCTAACCCCATAATGCGTAGCACCTTATTTTCTGCACAATTATTATAAGAAAGTTTGTGTATTTCCTTTTCTGTATTGAAACTAAAATGGTGCTTTTCTAATACTACTTTTAAATCGTGCAACAAATTACCATTGCCGGCCACCGCTTGTGTAACAATTGTATCATAAGTGGTTTCGGGATTAGGCATATCCTCTATACCTAAATTTTTATTTATTGCAGCTGTATTTTTTGATTTTGTTGTATCGGTACAAGCAACTGCAAAAAGCACCACCAATATATAAAATACATGTTTCATTTATTCAATAGTAGTGGTTTCCTTAAACAATTGTACCGGTTGTGCTTCAACTACAAGTTGGTATGTTTTCCATGTGGTGCTAAAAAATTGATTCGACCTGTTGGCTACATTTGCAACCAAAGTTTCGGCCATTTTAATCAACCCAAATTCTTGCTCATCGGGTATTTTCATTTTACCCATAATTTCACTTCTAGCCGATTGAATTCGTCCGTTGGCTGTAATTTGATAGGGTGAGCCATAGCCTTGTTTTTCTTGCGGCTTTCCAAAAATTAAATAACGAATTTGCTTGATAGAATCTGTCATGCTTTTACTTAGTTTACGCAAACTATCGGCTTCTTTGCTTTCTACATTTTTATAAAGGCTTTCTACTTTAGCAATGGTTTCTTCTGCATCTGATAATTGATCGGTAATTGCAGTTAAGGTAAGTGTACTTTTTTCCAGTTGTTTAAGTGCTAAAAGCTTGGCATCATAAATTACTTTTGATGGTTCTATTGCAGGATCAGACATCACCACCAAAGAAGTAGAATCGTAGTTTTTTCCTTGTTGTACAACTACCTTATACATTCCAGGAAATACATTAATTCCGGTGGGTTCGGCACTACCTTCTTTTAGTTTGGGTGAGCCGGGTTGACGAATGCCTTTCATTTCAAATCCCCAATAAACGCGATTTAATCCTGAATCTATTTTTACTTTCATCGTTCTAATTAATTCGCCCGATTTAGTATATATCTTAATAGTAGCAGAATCTAATTTTGTTTTTTTATCAGTTACTTTTTCAGGCTGAATATAGAAAGCAATAGCAACTCCCCTGCGTTTATTTTGCCCTTCATACAAGCCCCATGAACTGTAGTCGTAACCTATTTTATTTTTAAAATTTACTTGCCATCCGATGGGCGGATCAAATACTGTAACCGTTTTAGTGTATACATTTCCTTTATTTGTAGCTGCTTTTCTTAATGGTTTAATATCATCTAAAATATATAGCGCTCTTCCAAAAGTAGCAATACACAAATCAGCTTCTCGTTCTTGAATAACCAAATCGTAGGTTGAAACAGACGGATAATCTTTTTTCCATTGTTCAAAATTCAATCCACCATCTAAACTTACCCAAAGTCCTTGTTCGGTACCTGCAAAAATTAAATTCGGTTCAACTGGATCTTGAAGTACGCACAATGCATATCCTTTTAATTTTTTTTCATCGCCAATACGTTCCCAATTTTCCCCATAATTTTTTGTTCTAAAAATGTATGGTTTCATATCTCCTCGGCGATAATCATTACAAACAACAAAGGCTTCCGCTGCATTGTATTTGCTTGCTTTAATTTGAGCTACCCAAGCACCCAATGGCATTCCGGGTATTTTACCCCTGAAATTTTTCCATGTTTTTCCACCGTCTTTTGATAGTTGAACGTTTCCATCATCGGTTCCTACCCAAATAATATTATTGTTTTGTGGAGAAGGTTCTATACAAAGAATTGTATTGTAATTTTCTGCGCCGGTAATATCTACAGATAAACCTCCATTAAGATCTTGCTTTTGTTGCGCACTATCGTTGGTGGTAAGATCTGGAGAGATGATACTCCAGCTTAATCCACGATTGGTACTTTTATGTACAAACTGACTGCCATAATAAATTGTTCTGCGATTGATTGGATCTTGTGCAAATGCAGCATTCCAATTGAATCGTAAACGCGTTTTTAAATCGGGGATAGGTGGCTGAAGCGACATGCGTTCGCCGGTAACTACATTATATTTTCCAAAACTTCCACCTTGGCTCATTGCATAAATCCAATTGGGGTTTTCGGGATCGGGAGATACATCAAACCCATCTCCTCCCCAAAGCGATTGCCAATGGTAATTGCGCATGCCATCTTGGTGCCAACTATAACCCGGTCCGCGCCAACTTCCATTATCTTGCATACCACCCATTACATGATAGGGGGTTTCATTATCTACATTGATGTGATAAAATTGGCCAACTGGTAATTGATCATCAAACTTCCATGTTTTACCACGGTCTCTACTGATTCCAATTCCCCCATCATTGCCTTCAATGATTAAATTGGCATCCAGCGGATTAATCCAAAAAGCATGATGATCGGGATGGATGCCGTTATATGGAATGATGGTTTTAAAACTTTTACCCCCATCTTCACTTAAGTGAATCATTTGATTGATATTGTACAACCTGTTTTCATTAACAGGATCGGCTTTAATATCTTGAAAATAAAAGGGTCTGTTGGTAACATCCTTTGGTGTGCTGTTTACCAATTCCCAATTGGCACCTCCATCATCCGATCTATACAACCCATTTTTAGTGGCTTCAATCATTGCGTACACGCGTGACGGTTGATTGTAACAAATGCTTATACCAATACGGCCATAATTGCCTTCGGGAAGTCCTTCGGGTTTGCCCAATTTTTTCCAATTTTTTCCACCATCATAGGTTACATAAAATCCACTACCATTGCCGCCGCTGCTAAAACTAAATGGCGTGCGTTGGTGTTGCCATAAGTTGGCAAATAGTTTATTGGGGTTAGAGGGGTCCATTACTAAATCGGCACAACCTGTAGTATCGTTGGTATGTAATATTTGATTCCAAGTTTCGCCACCATCGGTAGTTTTATAAACACCTCTTTCGGGGTGTGGTGTATAAGGATTGCCAATGGCGCCAACATAAACGGTATTAGGGTCGGTGGGGTCTACAATAACCCGATGAATGTTTCGGGTATTTTCTAACCCCATTAACTTCCATGTTTTTCCGCCATCTAAAGATTTATAAATACCCTCACCTAAATTGATAGAGTTACGCGGATTGCCTTCGCCGGTACCTACCCAAACTACCGAAGGGTTAGATTGTTGAATAGCAACCGCGCCAATATTTAAAATAGGTTGTTCATCAAATACCGGTAGCCAACTGCTTCCGCCGTTTTCCGATTTCCATACGCCACCCGATGCGGTGCCCAAATAAATTAAATTAGGATTTGTATGGAGTGCATCAACAGCGGTTACCCTACCACTCATGCCGGCCGGACCAATACTGCGCATGCTCATTTGTTTAAAATTACTCAACGATAGTTTTTGCGCTTGAGAAAAAGTACCGATACAAAATAAGCAAAGCGTTAATAATCTAACCTTCATAATAATCCATTTAGAATTGTTCAATTTCAGAAATAATGCCGAAGATTCAAAAACATACAGGATGTACGGCAACAGTTTTTGATAAAGTCGGTAATTTAAAAAAGAGTTATGGTATCAACTTAAGTAAAACTACACACTCAATATGATGGGTGTGTGGAAACATATCTACGGGTTGAATTTTTTCTACAGTGTATTTGGCTGCAAGCAAAGCAAGATCTCGGGCTTGGGTAGCCGTATTACAACTTACATATACAATTTTTGGTGCTTCCATTTCTAAAAGCTTTTGTACCAATTTTTCATGCATTCCTGCTCTGGGTGGATCGGTAATAACCACATCTGGCTTACCGTGTTTTGCAAAAAAAGCATCATCACAAATTTTAATGACATCGCCGGCAAAAAACTCGGTATGTTGAATATTATTCAGTGCTGCATTTTCTTTGGCATCTTCAATGGCCTCGGCAATTACTTCTACCCCAATTACCTTTTTGGCTTTATCGCTTACAAAAATACCAATGCTACCGGTACCACAATATAAATCGTACACGGTTTCCGATCCGGTTAACCCGGCAAAATCGGCGGTAATAGAATATAATTCTTCGGCTTGTGCAGTATTGGTTTGAAAAAACGATTTTGGTCCAACTTTAAAACTGTATTTTCCTAACTTTTCAATGGCATATCCTTTGCCAAAATATACTTGTGGCGTAAGATCGTAAATACTATCGTTCCATTTGGTATTGATGGTATATAATAAAGTGGTAATACTGGGTACAGATGCTAAAATATGCTCCATTAATAGCTGGGTGGCTTCGGCATCTTCGTAGCCTAAACAAACATTCACCATCAATTCGCCGGTAGAGCAATTGCGGATAATGATATTGCGCAACCAACCGGTATGTGCTTTGATATCGTAAAACGACAATTGGTTATCGATTGCATATTGGCGGATGGAATTGCGAATTTGATTGTTTACATCATCCATCAAATAGCAGGTTTGGATATCAATAACCTTATCAAAAATTCGCGGCACATGAAACCCCAATGCCGGCGTTTGAGGAATTACCGATGGTGCATCGTTTTGGGCATCTTGGGCAGGTGTAGCAGCTTTTATTTCGGCTTCGGTGAGGTAGCGTTTGTTGCTGAAAGTAAACTCTAGCTTATTGCGATAGGCCTGTGTAAGCGCACTTCCTTTAATGTTCATCATTTCGGGTAGCGCAACTTTTCCAATGCGTTTGAAATTTTGAGCAACCTCTTGTTGTTTGTATTCGAGTTGCTTTTCGTAAGGCAACATCTGCCATTTGCAACCGCCACAAGTGCCAAAATGCCCACAAAAAGGGGTTGTTCTATCGGCGGCCATTTCGTGAAAACGGGTAGCCCTGCCTTCGCCAAAATCTTTTTTATTTTTTGACACAAACACATCTACAACATCTCCCGGAACGGCACCTTCTATGAAGATAACTTTACCATCTACACGAGCTAATGATTTACCTTCTGCGGCATAACCGGTAACGAGGATTTTTTCGAGCGTAAATTTTTTTCTTTTCACAGACACAAAAGTAGGGTTGATTTTAGAGTTAACCTTAAACTGATTAAGGAATAAATTTTGTTAACGATTTGTAATTTTGTGGCGTAAAGCATCGTTATCGAGGCTAAACCATACTAATTAAATACATTTGCCATCTTATCATAACACCGATGAAGCAACTATTTACCCTTTGTTTATGTAGTTTTTTTGCAAATGTGCTTCTTGCACAAACACCTGCAAAAAAAAAGGTTGTAAAACCTATATCAACTAAAACAGCAAAACCTGTAGCAAAGGCTTCCAAGGCCCCCTATCGCATTACGCTTAATGTACCTCAATTTAAATCGGGCAAAGTGTACCTCACTTATTTCTGGGGTAAAAATTACAATATTGAAGACTCGGCTTTTGTAAACAATAAAGGCATTGCTGTTTTCAATGGAGCCAATAATAATGCCGCTAAACAAGTTGGCCCTACCTACCGTATTCCAGGCGGTATTTATGCGGTGTTTTTACCTGGAAATACCCGTATAGTTGATTTCTTATTAGATAAAGAAACCAATTTTTCTATTACAATAACCGATACCAATGCGGTACAAAAAGCAGTATTTACAGGATTAAAAGAAAATGTTTTGTACGAGCAATACAAAAAAAACTCGAGCGAATGGGGCCGTATGATGGAGCAAGAAACCAATTTGTATAAAAGCTCGCTCACCCGCGAAGATTCGGCCAAACATGAAAAAAATTATACCGAATACAGCAAACAACTCAATGCTTACAGAGAAGATATCATGAAGAATAAACCTACGAGCATGTTGGCAGTTTTATTGAATGCCATGCACGAGCCGTCGGTTTTAATCAATAATCCCATCACCCACGAAGATTCTTTACAAAATTATTATCACTATAAAAGTAAATATTGGGAAGGCACTACATTTATGGATGAACGTGTTATTAGAACACCTTTCTTCTTACCAAAATTTGAAAGATATTATAGAGATATTATTGTTCAACATCCGGATACAATAAAAAAATCGACAGATTATCAATTGTTGTTGGCCCGAAACAGTACCGAGATGTATAAGTTTATGTTGAACTGGCTAACCGACGAGTACATCAATCCCAAGTATATGGGCTTAGATGCAGTATTTGTGCATCTCTTTGAAAAATACCACAGCAAAGGTGTTTCGAGTTGGTTGAATGAAAAGCAGATGGAACAAATTACTAGAAGGGCATACATGTTGATGTCGAACCTGGTAGGAGAAAAAGCAGCTAATTTAGAAATGATAGATACCACCGGAAAAGCAACACCGCTTTATGGTGTAAAAGCACCGTATACGCTGGTGATGTTTTGGGATCCAAATTGTGGACATTGTAAAGAAGAAATTCCACACATCGATTCTTTGTATCAAGCCTCTTGGAAAGCAAAAGGAATTAAAATTTATGCCGTACTAGCTGCCGATACTAAAGAAGATGTACACCAAGCTTGGTTAAATTTTATCCACGAGAAAAAAATTGAAGAATGGACGCATGTGTATATGACCAAAGAAATGGACGATGCCGAAAAAGCTGCACAAAAAGCCAATTATCACCAATTGTATGATATTACACAAACCCCCACACTGTATTTATTAGATGCCGAAAAACGCATCATCGGAAAAAAGCTAACTTGGCAACAAACGATGGATTTGTTGGAAGTTAAAATGAGTCAAAATAAAACCAACCAAAATTAATAGTAATGAAGAAAATTTATTTGTCGCTAATCTTGGCTGCGTTTGGAGCCTTACCCTTAAATGCGCAACAATTGTTTACCTATGGAAACGAATCGGTGAGTAAACCCGAATTTTTAAGAG
>JBMOEQ010000179.1:0-6857 GCA_049314655.1 Ferruginibacter sp.
GTAAGGAATTTGTAAGAGAATGGCTTATTGCTAATAATTTCATGGGCAAAGAAGGACAAATAGTGCCTGAAATGAGTGATGCATGGATTGAAACCATCAGTGAACGCTATATTGAACTTTTTAATAAAGTTACCGGAACTACTTTTGCGAAAGAATCAGATGACGACAAAGCACTTTTTCAAAAAATTAATGAAGCATTGAGTAAGATTCAATAAGTGTAGGTTAATGTTCAATTCGAGTTTAATAACATCATAAATTGTAGCATACAAATATTGTAACTTTATTGAATTGTCATCTAGTCTACTTTTGATTGCATGCTTTTTCAAAAACAATCTATATTTCTTTTTCCAATTCTGCTGTTTTGGACAATATTTTCCAAAGCACAGGTCATTAATTATACTTGGGCAGACTCTTGTACAAGTTCATCCTTTTATGGAAAAATAAATAGTCCCGAATTGTCGCAGTTTACAAGAGTACTGACTTGCAGTAATGGCGATATAGTAGCTGTTGGTTCTTTAAGAGACGCCACAGCACCTGAAGTAAAAGTTTATGGATTAGTAATTCGATATACAGCAAATGGTGCACTAAAATGGTCGAAGTTTATTGGCATCACTGATGTTGGAGTAAATAATGACACTAGAATTTATGCAGCTACGAATTGCAACAATGGAGATATAGTTTTGGTTGCTCAACTGGTAGCAGGTCCAGCCAATAGCGGTAATATTGTTATAAGATTAAGTGAAAATGGAAATTTAATTTGGCGAAAGAAATTACCCGATGTTGCTGGTAATTCTGTTTATGAAGATGTTATTGAAACTTCTGATGGAGGATTCTTAATTGGCGGCGTTGCTTTAACTGTAGGTCTATTATACAAGATAGATTCAGCTGGTGAATTTTTATGGTTAACAAGAACAATAAGTAATGCATTTTCAAATATTCGATCGGTTGTAGAAACTCCATCAGGATATTTTTTTTCGGGCACTTGTTTTTTAAGCAATTTAAATGGCTATCAAGATTATTTAGGGAAAGTAGATCCTTCCAATGGAGATGTGCAATGGTTAAAATATTATTACTAAAACAATACCGCCAATGCTGAATATAGTTTTGATAAGATGTATTTTAATAATGGCAAAATTACTTTAACAGGAAGTACAGCAGTTAATTATCCAGGAAGCAATAGAGGCGCACAAGCTATTTTAGAAGTAGATGAATTGGGACTAGTAATTTCTTCTAAACGAATAGAAAACATTGCTGTTGAAATGGATAGAACCAGTTTATTTAGAGGTACGATGTATGATGTTAAAACATTTGCGGGAGTTCAATTTCAAAATTCGGATACCAGTGATGTGTATGTTTTTCGATTAAATGCAAACCAAACTGTTCGGTGGGCTTGGCGTATCCCTTTTCCCGATAAACAAATACCGGCAGACATAAAATCAATGGAAGACTCCTCTTTAGTTATTGCTTGTACCAATACAACAGGAACATCCGCCTATGCATCTATTTTAAAAACATCAACATTGGGTAAAGTAGAGCTATGTACTAATCTAAACAATAACATTACCCTACAAAATGAATTACCCATTGCTGTTGATCTTTTTTTAAATGAAAGCAATGAAAATAATCATGCTACAACCGCAACACCGGTATCAATTATTAATGGATATGGATTTATTTGGCAATTAAATTGCGAAGAAAATCAATCCTACAAACTGAGTAAAATTGTAGGTAACAATTTGGTTTGTGCCGGTTCTACGCAAACTTATATTACGAAACGTTTTGGCAATCATTCTACAATTGTGAATTTTTCTTGCAATATTCCAGCAACCATTAATCGTTTAACAGATACTTCCATTGCAGTTCAATTTCTTCAATCGGGCAATGCTATTATTTATGCAACGATGGCTGCTCCTTGTAAAACAATGCGAGATTCTATTGTTATCCAAATAAATTCTATTGGCAGCTCCATTAACTTAAGTGCGGATACCAGTATTTGTTTTCGAAATACCAGACAATTAAAAGTACCTAAAGGATTTATCAGTTATCAATGGCAAGATGGCTCTACTGACTCCACTTTCTTGGTAAACACACCTGGTCAATTTCATATATCTGTAATAGATGCTTGTGGCAATACATTCAAAGACACCATCGTAATTACTACTGCATATATGCTTCCCTTTACTATCGGTAACGATAGAACAACCTGCAATAGTGACACCGTTCAAATAAAAGCAAGTTTAGGATTTAGTCAATATCAATGGCTACCCAATTATGCAGTTGTTCAAACCAACAGTAATCAAATAATTGTTCAACCCGGCAGAGATACTCTATATACAGTAACGGCATTACAATATCCAGGATGTACAGTTTATGATACCATTTATATTTCAGTAAAAACATCCCCCTCTGTTTTAAACTTTCCCGATTCAACTATTTGTCTTGGATCAGCAATTCAGGTAAATGCAAATCCAGGTTTTCAAAAATATTTATGGAATAATGGAAAAGATTCTGCAACGATTACAATTCAACAAGCCGGACAATACATTGTAACCGGGCAGTATAGCAATGGCTGTAATTCAAAAGACACATTGATGATTTTATCTAAACAATGTTTGGAAGGTATTTCATTTCCAAATGCCTTTTCTCCTAATAACGATGGTTTAAATGATTGGTATAAACCCATTAGTTTTGAATCTATACAATATTATAAGCTTACTATTTATAATCGTTGGGGTAATAAGGTATTTGAAACCAACGATATTCAAAAAGGATGGGATGGAAAAATAAATGGTATTGAACAAAATGCCGGTGCTTATTCATTTACTTGCCAATATCAATTTATTGGTAAAAATATGCTTCAAAACAATGACACATTTTTATTATTAAGATAGTCGTTGCTCGTTCCTTTTAAAAATCCACGCTACAATTATTAATTATCCGTACTTTCAAAATATGAAAATCCAACTTACTTTACTTTTTCTAATGGTATCCTTTGCGGTATTTGCACAACCCAAAAACTATTTGCTATGCGGCACCTATACGCATACAGAGAGTAAAGGCATTTATGTGTATGATTTTGATACCAACACTGGAACGGCTAATTTAGTAAGTACCACTTTTGCCAAAAATCCTTCTTATATAACGCCATCTGCCGATGGAAAATATGTATATGCTGTGCTTGAAAATGCAGATACAGTTGGCAAGTATATCGGCGGAGGCATTGCATCTTATGCATTTGATGCCAATAGTGGTAATTTAAAATCATTAAATAGCAAAATATCCGGAGGCAAACATCCTTGCTTTATTTCTACCGATTCTAAAGGCAAAATGATTGTGGTAGCAAATTATTCTAGTGGATCAATGTTGGCCTATACATTGTTTTCCAATGGCACTATCGACAGCTTATGTTTCAATGATACATTTGTGGGAAAAGGGCCAGTTTTAGAAAGACAACACAATGCGCACATGCATGCCGCAGTATTTTCTCCGGATGGGAAATATGTACTTGCGCCGGATTTGGGATCAGATAGATTATATGTATACAAAACCAACAAAGAAAAAAATCATTTGAATTTTGTAAGCGAATACCGCGCAAATCCTGGTAGCGGACCAAGACATTTGGATTTTCATCCCCACAAAAAAATTGTATACTTAGTAGAAGAATTAACCGCTACCATTACAGTACTTTCTTTCAGTTACGGACAACTGATGAATATTCAACGGGTAGAAATGCTTCCTAATATTGAAGTCAGTGATAAAGGCGCTGCAGACATTCATGTTTCGCCGGATGGTAATTTTGTTTATGCTTCCATTAGAGGACAATCCAATATCATTGCCATTTATGCAATCCATAAAAAACATGGCACTTTAAGTTTCGTTGCTCAACAATCTACCTTAGGCATTAAGCCGCGTAATTTTAATTTCGACCCCACAGGAAATTTTTTATTAGTTGCCAATCAAGAAAGTAATGAAATTGTAATATTTAAAATTGACCATTCAACCGGATTACTCACGGATACCGGCAATAGAATTAAAGTACCTAAACCGGTTTGTTTGAAATGGATCTCGAAGTAGTTTAGGAGTTGAGAAGTTTAGAAGTTTAGGGGTTTAGGGTTGAGCTATGGTTGAACTGTAGATGAACGATAGTTTAACTATGGTTTAGAAGTTTAGGGGTTTAGGGTTTAGTTTAGAGACTTTATAAACTTACCATCTTTATAAACCTTCTTCTGCTGCTTGTGCTTCGGAAGTTTAGAGACTTTATAAACTTACCATCTTTATAAACCATAGCAGCTTTTCTCATTTAGCATTCAACATTTAAAATTTAAAATTTAAAATCCGCCCAACCTCGGTCGCAAGCGGGCTTTTGCTTTATTGAAAATATGTTGCCCTTTATCTATTCCTTTTCTTAATTCTTTCTGAACTTCTTCAGGTAAATTATAGGTTTCCTTGCAAGCTTTACTGCAACAGCCATCAAATTCGGTTGCACATTTTTCGCATTGAATAAACAACAAATGACAAGCTTCGTTTTTGCAATTGGTATGCGTATCGGCAGGCGCATTACATTGATGACAATGCGCAATAACATCATCTGTTATTCTTTCTCCTAATCGATCATCAAACACAAAATTCTTTCCAATAAACTTACTGGGCAATTCCTTTGTTTTAATTTGTTGTGCATAGTTAATGATACCGCCTTCTAAATGAAACACGTTTTCGAAGCCTTGATGTAACATATAGGCACTGGCTTTTTCGCAACGAATACCACCCGTACAATACATAATGATATTTTTATCCTTATGCGTTGCCATCATTTCGGCCGCCATGGGTAATTGCTCCCGAAAAGTATCACTGGGTATTTCAACGGCGTTTTCAAAATGACCTACTTCATATTCATAGTGGTTACGCATGTCAATCACTATGGTTTGTTCGTCTTTGAGCAACCGATTCATCTCCTCGGCATTTACATATTTGCCTTTACGTTCCATACTAAATGTGGGATCGTTGATGCCATCGGCTACAATTTTATTGCGTACTTTAATTTTCAATACCCAAAAAGATTTACCATCATCATCTACCGCAATATTCAACCGTAAATGATTTAATGGTTCATAAGTATAGAGCAAATCTCTGAACGCATTGAAGTTAGATTCGGGTACACTGATTTGCGCATTAATGCCTTCATGGGCAACATAAATGCGACCAAATACATTTAATGCATTTAATCCTTTATACAATTCATCTCTAAACTGTTGAGGATCTTGAATGGGAAAATACTGGTAAAATGAAATGGTTATACGATGTTCTGTTTCCTCGTACAAACGCTGTTTTAACTCCGCTTGCGAAACGCGGTTGTGTAATACTGCCATAATGTTGAATTTGATTCCGCCGAAACGGAAAATCATTAAATGATTGGATGCTTGCAGGGCAAACCAAATTTTCGCAAATGTAAAAAATATAGCCGTAATAGCATTAAAAACTAATGGTCATCTGTCGATTACTGCCAGATCCACTCGTTTTTATACTGCCTCCTATTAATCCACCCGTACCAATTCTAATACCAGTTAAAGGTTTTCCGCCATTGCGATAACCCGCAACAAAATCTACCCTAAATATTTTTAAGATATTTTCAATACCGGCAAATACTTCTATGTAATTGCTGTTTTTATTTACGTAGAATGCATTACTACCCGCCACTAAATTCCAATTTAAACGATTAAAAAATGGAATCTTATTGGTAAGCAATCCATTAAAATGATGCTCTACATGTCCTAACATATAGAAGGATGCGTTGGTACTATTGGCATAATAACTGGCCAATTGAAAACTGTTTACATATTCACTTGCTGCAGTAGTTAAGTTTCCGTTGAAGTGTTGGTAATCGTGAATGAAAACCGACTTGCGATTTAAAAATCCACCTAACGCAATTTTGTACTTCATCAAACCGGCAATGCGTAAATTTTTGTCATCGGTAATGGTGAATTTCCATTTATCGAAATTTACATCACTACCCAATAATCCTTTTATTCCCTTCGTGTAGTTTAGCGTAAAGGTTGGATATTTTGAACCGATGGCTACTTTACTGTATGGGAATTGAATATAACGCTGTCCGGGTTTAAAACTCAAATCAAATCCAAATAACATGGCTTGATATCTATTAAACTGTTGGTTGACGATTTCGAACGGATAATTGGGTGTTAACCTTGATGTATATTTTTTAGTGAAAATATAATCGGTAGTATTATTCAATGGAATTCGATCTTCATATAAAGCATAAGCGCTCAACCTTAAGCCACTTTCGAAACGTTGACTATACCCTACTCTACCAAAAATATTTTCATAATTTTTGAGGAAGTTATCGCCATAAAATAATGTACTGATGCTGTTGATTAAAGGCGTAATAGGACTTTCCTTATTAAATTGATTCACCCGTTTTCCGCCGGCAAAATTCCAAGCATAGCGTTTTAATTTGCCGCCTTCTTGATCAAAATTTCGCGTATTGATGGTAGCGTCTATCCAACCATTTAAATGGGTATTACTAAAGCCATAACGTAATGTAGGCCGAATAGTGAGCGATGTTTTTGATTTACGGAAATTCTTATTGAAATAGCCCGAAACATTCGTTACCAAACCTTCTGCTGTATTGTATTCAATATTAGGTAGCAAAGGATCAACGCCCCAACGATACGAATTTTTTGTACTGTAATGCGTTCTATTAACACCTCCCCAAAAAAACTGAAGAGGCTTAATTTTACCTTGACGACGTTTTAAAGAATCTACCGAATATTTAGTGAGAAAAGAATCTTTTTGTGCCAGATAGATACTGTCTTTTACCTGATAATCTTTTACCTCTTCTTTTT
>JBMOEQ010000180.1:0-6836 GCA_049314655.1 Ferruginibacter sp.
TAAGTTTAGTAGTTGAGAATTTAAAATCTCAATCTCAAACTGTTGGAAACGACAGCAAAAAAATTCAACAAGTTGCTACAATTTCTGCCAACAACGATGAAACCATCGGTAAATTAATTGCTGAAGCGTTTATTAAAGTGGGTAAAGAAGGTGTAATTACCGTTGAAGAAGCAAAAGGTACAGATACTACAGTTGATGTAGTAGAAGGTATGCAATTTGATAGAGGCTATATCAGCCCTTATTTTGTTACCAACAGCGAAAAAATGGAAGCTGAGTTACAAAATCCTTATATCTTAATTTATGACAAGAAGATTTCAGCAATGAAAGATATTCTTCATATTTTAGAGAAAGTAGCTCAAACCGGTCGTCCTTTATTAATTCTTGCAGAAGATTTAGAAGGCGAAGCTTTAGCAACTTTGGTAGTAAACAAATTGCGTGGTACAATTAAAGTAGCTGCAGTTAAAGCTCCGGGTTTTGGCGACAGAAGAAAAGAAATGTTGATGGATATTGCCATTTTAACCGGCGGTACTGTAATCAGCGAAGATTTAGGACATAAATTAGAAGGTGCAGATTTAACTTCATTAGGACAAGCTGCTTCAGTTACAATCGACAAAGACAATACAACTGTTGTTGGTGGTAAAGGTAAAAAAGTAGATATTACAGGTCGTGTTAATCAAATTAAAGCACAAGCAGAAAATACGACTTCAGAATACGATCGCGAAAAATTACAAGAGCGTTTAGCGAAATTAGCCGGTGGTGTTGCGGTACTTTATGTAGGTGCTGCTACCGAAGTTGAAATGAAAGAAAAGAAAGACCGCGTTGATGATGCTTTACATGCTACTCGTGCTGCTGTTGAAGAAGGTATTGTACCGGGCGGTGGAGTTGCATATGTACGTGCAATTGATAGCTTAGAAGCAAAAGTAAGAGGTCAAATTGCTGATGAACAAACCGGTATGGCCATTGTTCGTCGTGCTTTAGAAGCACCTATTCGTACTTTAACTGAAAATGCAGGAATCGACGGTTCAATCGTTGTACAACGCATTAAAGAAGGTAAAGGCGATTTTGGTTTCAATGCTCGTACCGAAACATACGAAAACTTGTTTAAAGCAGGTGTAATTGATCCTACTAAAGTGAGTCGCGTTGCGCTTGAAAATGCAGCTAGCATTGCAGGTATGTTATTAACTACTGAATGTGTAATTGCCGATAAACCTAAAGAAGAAGCGCCTCATGCTCATGGTGGTGCACCTGATATGGGTGGAATGGGATACTAATATTATCCGATTCTTCATCGATCAATCAATAACATATAAAGCGCCTTCTACAATTAGAAGGCGCTTTTCTTTTAATAGGTTAAACTATTTATTCATCTACAATAGTTCCATAATCTATCAACAATTCTTCGCCGGCAGCAATTGTTCTAGTGGCTTCAAAATAATTGCCTTCATCTATTGAAATTAAATTGGGTTCATCTGAATGATTTAAATAACTCACTAAATCCATTTTCTTAAATCCATTTTCAGGTAGGTAATAATCGGTTTCATCATACAAGCAATAAGTATACACCAAATGCTTGGCATGTTCGGGTAATTTTTCAATTTCAGTTTTAGGTACTTTAATCCATTGTTCTTGCGGATCGGGTGCACTAAACATTGCCCTACAACCTTTGGGAATATCTCTTATCGCAAAAACGCCAATACCTTCAATGGGAGAAGGTTTTAACATCACATATGTATTGTTATGGAGTTCGGTTAGTATTTTCAGTTGTTGCGCCTCTAGCATTAAAATATATTTTATAAATAAAGGTAAAGTTCCTTTGAATTAGATGTTAGCTTTGCACACGTATTTATACAGGCAATTTTACATTTATAAAAATGTACATTTAATTAAAATTAGTTGAAATGAAAACCATCATCATTACCGGTGCATCTAAAGGAATAGGAAAAGCTACTGCATTACAGTTTGCCGAAAAACCTGTTCAATTGGCTTTAATTGCAAGAGATCGTGAAGCATTGGAAGTATTAAAAACAACAATAGAAGCTAAAGGAGTAGCTTGCAGTATTTATGCAGGATCGGTTTCGGATGAAGTATTTATACAGGCAACCATTGCGGATGTATTTGCTCGTTATGGTAAAATTGATATACTGGTTAATAATGCCGGCTTTGGCGTTTTTAAACCTGTAAACGAAACTTCAACAGAAGAATGGGATGCTGTTTTTGCAACCAATACCAAAGGCACATTTATCTGTTCAAAAGCGGTAGTGCCTTTTATGAAAGATAGGATGGAAGGGCATATTATTAACTTAGCCAGTGATGTAGCTAAACGCACTTTTGCCGGTGGCGCCTTGTATTGTTCTAGTAAGTATGCACAAGATGCATTTTGTATGGCGTTAAGAAAAGAAATGCGACCATTTAATGTAAAAGTAAGTGTTATTTATAGTGGTTTAGTAGATTCATATTTTCATGCCGAACCACAAGGCAGTACATCGCATGAAGATTGGCTAAAGAATGAAGATATGGCTAGGGCAATTGAATACATCGCTTACCAACCTGCACATGTTGTTATTGATGAATTGATGATACACCCTATTGCGCAGGATTATTAACAGAAAACCGATGAATGGTTGCCCAAACAATTAAAAATTGTGCTAAACAATAGGTGCCCATGATTAAAGCACCGGAATAAGTAATGGGATGACTAAATTTATTGATGGCTAAAATTGAATCGGAAATTACAAAACTTGCTGCTCCTGCAATTGTAGCAATACTAGCATTGATGTTATCTTTAGAAATAACCAGCAAAGTACTGATGAGCATGCTGCAAATAACTAAGGAGTAAACAATTACAGCCGGGGTTAAAGCATGTAAATTGGGGTATAAATAATTAACGAGTGCTATCCCATAAAATACAATCAATGCTGAGATAATTGGAAACCCATTTATCATTTTTGATTGCGGTGATTTTAATTTTAAAAAGGAAATTATATAAAGGATATGTGTGGTAAGGAATGAAGCTAAGCCTGCAATGAAAAATCCGGACTGCTGATCTTGAAAAAGTAAAAACACATCACCTAAGCATGAAAAAATTAATCCGAATACAATCCATCTTGCACTTGGATGATAAGTTTTTGTTGCTAATATCCAAATGGCTAAAGTAGGCATCAACAGGGCTTTGTTTACTGCATAGAAACCAAAGCCAACGTATGGTTCAATAACAACAATGCATACACTTAAAATTCCAAACAAAATGGGCAGTATCGTTGATCGTTGAAGCATTATGGAGTATTACAATTGCACGTAAGGCTTGCCATTGAAGAAACGTCTTAATGAATCTCTAGCCCTAGTGGTATCGCTCAATGGGGTTTTAAAAGGCATGGCAATTTTAAATAAACCAGAATCCACTTTAATCAATTCAATTTTATGCCCGTATGTAGTTAATTTATCAAAAGCCTTTTGAGCTGCTGCTGCTGTTTGATATTCTTTAATAATAATTCGGAAATTATTGCTGTCTTTTACAACAGGGGCAACTGGTGCCGGTGAAATTACGCTATCTGGCTTTGCTTTAGGGGTATCTACAGATGGAGTAGGGAAAACAGGTTGTTCGGCTTGTTGTGCTGTTTCGCTATTGTTACTATTAGAAACAAAATAATAGATGGCTAAAGCTATTAAAGCGGTAACAGCAACTGCTGCTGCGATAAGCAAATTTCTGCGATTATTATTGGGACGTTTTTCACTTTCAAAAGAAACACTTTCTTCTCTTTTTTCGCGAAGTTGACGGGGAATATCATCTATTCTTGGAGAGACAAAAACCCCTTGGTGAAATTCGTAATTTCCTTGTTGGCTTTTTTGAATGGTGCCTACACCTTCTATAACAATGGGTTTTCCAATATTTAAAAACTGCTTAGAAAGAATGAGGAAAGACTCTAAATCGGCGGATGCTAGTGGCTTTATTTTTCTTGTATGTTCTACAATATAATTGATGAGCGCATCATCTTCTGTAGCTTTTAAATTAAATTCAAAACTGAACGCATTTTCAGGTAAAACAAAATCTTTATCGCCTTCGGCAGGTAGCGTGATTGAGGGGTTTAAGAAAATGGTTCCAATGCCTTGTAAAGTTACTTGCTTATGGCTGTACAAGTGTTGAACGATAAGTTGTTCTATTTTCACGATATGAATTTTGACGTTAACAAACCTACCTAATATTGAGCAATTTGCAAAACATCAAACCATTAATTGGTTAACTTTGGCATATGATTAATGAAAAGGAGAAACAGTTTTTAACCTATTGGGAGGCCAATCGTGAAATTGAATCTACTTTTTCACGGAAATTGATCGGCGGTTTACCCATGGCATTGCTATTTTCGTCGCCCATTATATTGTCTGTTTTAATGGTTCGATTGTTTATTCCATCTTGGTATATAAAAATCTCGAAAACTACTCCGGGCATGTTTTTAACCACTATAATTGCCATGATGTTGATTGCATTTTTCTATGCTTTTTTTAGAATGCATTATAAATGGGAAATGAACGAACAACTTTATCAAGAGTTGAAGTTTAAAGAAAAATCAACTGCTTAACTATTACCTTTATCGTATTAAAATTATTCATCTTTTAATCACTCAAACTTATATCAAACCATGTTTCGTATGCAGAAATTGTTATTGTTATCGTTCCTAGTTTTAAGTATCCTCGGAATTTCTTGTAATAAATCCTCTTCCAGTAAATGTTCGTTTACCGAATCTCCATTAGTAGCTAGTGCTGGTGAAATAGCTGCTGTTCAAACTTATTTAACGGCTACAAGTACTACTGCTATTCAGCATTCAAGTGGAATTTTTTATCAAATTGTAAATCCTGGTACGGGTGCAACACCTGCGGTATGTTCTACCGTAACCGTAAAATATAGAGGTCGTTTAACTTCAGGCGCAACGTTTGATGAAAATACTACGGGTGCTCGTTTTGTATTAGGACAATTAATTGTAGGTTGGCAAAAAGGAATTCCATTAATTAAGAAAGGAGGTTCTATAAATTTATATATTCCACCATCATTAGGTCATGGAAGTTCTGCAGCCGGATCTATACCTGCAAATTCTATTTTAATTTTTTCTATTGAGTTGTTAGATGTACAATAAAATTTAATCCATTGGGTCACGAAGCTATTTCGGTTTTTGATATGTTTAAAATTGGCGTGGGGCCTAGCAGCAGTCATACGCTTGGTCCATGGAAAGCCGCTATGCGATTTGCTGATGGTTTAAATGCCGCCGGCAAATTAAAGGCTGTGCAATCGGTTCAAGTTTTGTTATATGGCTCTCTTGCTAAAACTGGAGTAGGGCATGGAACCGATATAGCTGTTCAATTGGGTTTAGCCGGGTTTGATCCGGTAACTATTGATGTAAATTCTATTGCCGAAAAAATTTCCAACATTAAACTTCAATCTTCATTATTGCTTAATGGATTGCATCCAATTCATTTTTCGCCCGATAAGGATGTTCAATTTTTATTTACAGAATCGTTGCCCTTTCATCCTAATGCATTAACGTTTTTGGCTACATTAAATACCGGTGAAACCATTGCAGAAACATTTTATTCTATTGGTGGAGGTTTTGTTGTTAAAGAACATGAACTGTTGAATGATGCCAATACAGTTGAATTACCTTTTCCTATTAATACCGCAGATGAATTGTTGCATTGGTGTATGAAAACGGGTTTAAGCATTAGTGAAATTGTATGGGAAAATGAAAATTGTTGGCGTACAGAAAATGAAACTCGAGAAAAATTGCTTGAAATATGGAATGTTATGAAAGCCTGTATCTACAGGGGTTGCCATACTAAAGGCGCATTGCCCGGTGGTTTAAATGTGAAACGTAGGGGGTTTGATTTGAATAAAAAATTATTACAAGATCAATCCTATACTTCTTATGAGGAATGGATTACTTGTATAAAAAATGGGGGACATGATTTTACGTATATACTAGATTGGGTGAGTTGTTTTGCATTAGCTGTTAATGAAGAAAATGCATCTTTTGGAAGGGTAGTTACTGCTCCAACCAATGGTGCTGCAGGTGTTATTCCGGCTGTATTACAATATTATATTGTTTTTTGTACTCCGGCTTCTGTAACCGGAAAAGCCTTGGAAGATAGAATACTTAATTTCCTACTTACAGCAAGTGAAGTGGGCAGCATTTTTAAAAAGGGTGCTACTATTTCCGCCGCAATGGGTGGTTGCCAAGCCGAAATTGGTGTTAGCAGTGCAATGGCCGCTGCTGCATTAACCGAATCGATGGGAGGCTCACAACGACAAACTTTAATGGCTGCAGAAATTGCTATGGAACATCACCTTGGCTTAACCTGTGATCCTATAGGCGGATTAGTGCAAATACCTTGTATTGAAAGAAATACCATGGGTGCTATAAAAGCCATTACTGCCGCACAATTGGCACTTCAAAGCACACCCGATTTTGCTAAAGTAAGTTTAGATGCCGTTATAAGAACCATGTGGCAAACGGCATTGGATATGAATAGTAAATATAAAGAAACTGCCGATGGTGGTTTGGCAGTAAATATTCCGATAAGTTTGAGTGAATGTTAAGACTAGAGCTAATAATCTGTTGGCTTTAACAAAAGTTGATCATTAATTTTTGCATACATACTTGTCATGATTTCTGCTGTAGCTTTTTCTTCAACTGTTTGCCCACCGGTTTTTGCAAATTTTATTATACCCTTTTTGTCGAGTACAAAACTTGTTGGAAAGCCGTTTTTGAAGTTTAACCTATAACACTCAGCTCTATCAATGTGAAATACCTTATACTTAATATTATATTTCTTAACTAGTTTTTGAATAG
>JBMOEQ010000181.1:0-6802 GCA_049314655.1 Ferruginibacter sp.
TACGTTTGATAGACGATTTAAACGATGAAGGATTTGCGCTTATTGTAACCCATATCAGGGGCATTAATATGCTCGATTTAAATGAAACCGAAATCACCAATACAAGCATAGCCTTACTTACTTCGCTTGAATATGTTCATGAATTAAGGATTAAAGGAATTGAAGCCATTGACAACGATTGTATTGTTTCTCTGAATTTAATTAATGGATTAACTTTTCTTCATCTAAAAGGTACAAGCATCACGATTGATGGATTATTGCAACTTCATTCAAATCCGGCATTGAAAGATTTAATGTTTTCGGATGAGGAAAATGCCGTTACTTCGGAAAAGATGAATCAATTAAGAACATTGTTTCCTGCCTGTGATTTTACGATTAATTCAAAGCCTTATACATTTGAAGGCAATTACAATTATTAATAGTGTAATTATTAATAACATTAGATCTTATTTAAAATATCATGAATAAAATTATACTTATTACCGGCGCAACATCAGGCATTGGGGCTGCTTGTGCAAGAGAATTTGCTGCCAATGGCGATCATTTAATCATTACCGGCAGAAGAGCTGATCGATTAACTGCTTTAAAAGAAGAACTAGAAAATGCGCATTCCATTAATGTGTTGTGCTTAAATTTTGATGTTCAAAATAGAGCAGAAGTAGAAAACCATCTTAAAAACTTACCCGAAGATTGGCAAGCGATAGATATTTTAATCAATAATGCCGGATTAGCGGCAGGAAGAGATTCTTTTGAAGATGCGTCAATGGAAGATTGGGAAACCATGCTCAATACCAACGTTCATGGGCTAATCTATGTAACAAAGGCTATTCTTCCTTATATGATTGCTCGTAAAAAGGGGCATATCATCAACATGGGCTCTATTGCAGGCAAAGAAGTGTATGAGAAGGGAAATGTGTATTGCGCCACTAAATATGCAGTAGACGCCTTAAATAAGTCGATGCGCATAGATTTATTAAAACACAATATAAAAGTTACTGGTATTCACCCCGGTGCAGTTGAAACGGAGTTTGCTTTGGTGCGCTTTAAGGGAGATGAAAACCTAGCTGCATCCACTTATGCAGGCTTAAAACCATTGGTTGCTGAGGATGTGGCAGAAACCATTTTTTATTGTAGTCAATTACCTGATCATGTGTGCATAAATGATTTGGTGATAACATGTACTCAGCAAGCAGGTACGTATTATTTCTACAAAAACAGTTGATTTGAAGAAATCTGTAGCGAAATTGAAACAGTTTGATTCAACAATTGAAAAATATCATCTTTTGGCATGAAATTGGGTTATTGAACTTGAGATAATAAATAAGAAAAGAAAAAAGGGTCATACAATATTCAATACTAAACCTTCGTTTACTTATTGACCTCGACTCTGAAATCTAATGAAAAACCATTTGTCCACCATAGCTGTGCTATTTACCCTATTATTGGGTTCTACTGCAAATGCACAAAATAATGTCATCCGCCAGGCAGCATGTGAAAATGCGGGTATATTTAAACAAGCAGATAGTGTTCGTCAAGAAATGGCTAAACAAGGGTTTATTGTAGTGAAAGAAGCTTCAATGGCCATGGAAAGTGAATATGAAATGCCGGTTATTGTTCCTCTTACTCAAGGCAGTTGGTACCAGTTTGTATTTATTGGAGATACAGGATCTAAATTATATGAAGTACGTATGTACGATTGGGATGAAAAAGAGGTAGCCTATCAGAAAAAACAATGGGGCGATGTTGATGGGAATGTAATCAGCTACTCTTATATCCCTAAATTCTCTGAATATCACATGATGAAACCGGTTCAAGTGAACAAGAAAAAGAAAAATCTTTGTGGGTATGTGATGTTACTTAAAAAAGTTAAATAGTTAAGCATTTCGGATAGAATAGACACGGCTGGTCTCTACCAGCCGTTTTTTTATTTGCATAAGCCAAAGTGTTTTTGACTACATAGATATATTTTCATTTTTAGAACCCGATGCTGTGCTGTGGAATTTTTTACCGCGGAGAAAGGGAGTTAATGGAGGATCACTGAGTTTTTTGAATCCCTCTACGACAACTCTGCGTCTCTGCTCCTCTGCGGTTTATTTTCTCTTTACCGCGAAGAATGAATTAACGGAGTTACGCTAAGTTTTAAACAATCTCTCAACGGTTAAAAAAAAGCTCCCCACCAAATGATGAGAAGCTCTAATAATATAATTCTAACAATTATTGTGCTAATGATACCCTAATTTGAATACCTGCCCTTGTATTCGTTATTGGTGCACTGCTGGAAATATATGGAATCACTTTCCGTTGGTCGAAATACAATTTTAAATTAATCCTACTATTCAAGAAATAATCAACACTAGGTGTAAAGGTAATCTCCTTACTTCCATTGGTTGGCAATGGCACATCTTGATCTAATCTATTATTTACTGTTACATTATCCCTAACACGGAAATCAACTCGGAAATTAATTTCATTATCTAAAGTACTTTTCCCGTCTTTATTCAAAAACTTCGGCAGCTTCAATCCGGCTAATAATTTCATGCCTTTCTTACGGTAACCGCCACCAAATGAAAACTCAGTAGACCTTGTTTCACTTAACTGAAAATCTACCAAACTCAAACTCAAAGTACGTTGCTTGGTATATTCTACACGCATTTGCAATTGATTGGTAAACATTACATCAATACCTGCTAACGGAGCAAACTGTTCTGTGATGGTAATATTCGGCATCAAGAAGTATGGAATAAAGTTTTTAGAAACGGTATCATAAAATGATGGATATCCTAAACGATTGATATCATCATACAACAAAGCAGAATTAAATCCATTCATGCTTAAACTACCGGTATATCCATGTGAAATAGTGAAATTAGAAAACACTTTATCCAATCCCTTAATTCTACTTAAACCGGTATAATCAATTTTCCAATTTGGTTTTGGTATTATAGCACGGAATGGATTTGCCTTAATATTGGGGTTGCTTTGTTTAATTAATCCAACTTTATTTACATCTTGTCCGGTATAGGCTGCAATAAATGAAGGAATCAATACATCTGTTGCATATTTGCCATATCCATAAGAGAAACCATCTGCTCCGGGTGTTTGTGCACTGCTATATGGATTAGCCGCACCCAAACGCTTAGAAATGATTAACCTGTTCTCTTGGAAATTCAAGAATGTTTGTGAAATTTTATTGGGATCAAACTTATTAAACATGGTTTGAAATGAAATATAACTCACATCAAAACTACCTCCGGCATAAGGACTTAAATGCGCAAAACCATTTCCGGTTCCGGTTGTGTCCTTAAATGTTTCGGAGTAATTTTTACTGAACGTTTTATTCATATTTACCGAAATGGTAAGATCTCTCACTGGTTCAACTTGTGCCGTAAAGGTTAAACGTTGGTCGAACGACTGTTGTAAAATGGTATTGAAATCATTACTTTTTGTAATCAACCCTCTATTGGCAGCTCTTCTTAACCATGCGGTATCGGGTTGTCGACCTAATATGAAATCTAAGCCCGGTTGTGCGCTTCTAAAGTTTTGTCCAACAAATTGTGTGCTGTCCATATAACCCGGTAAACGAGTATTGGCATTTTCCGAGATAGATATATTTACTTGTTTTACACTTGTTATCAATTTGCCAAAGATTCTTGGAATGGTTCCAACAGTAGGTAACGCATTTGGATCTTTAATCTTTCTTACTTTCAAACGTTTCACTTGTTTAGTTCGAACGCCATCTTTCATCACATATTTAAATACCGTATCGGTTCGTGTAGCCCTGGGCGTTTTTGGCCCGGCCTGATCTCTAGGTTGATCTATAGCTCTAAAGAATTTTACTTTATTATAGAGTTTTGTAAAATCTAATTGAGCGGTGGCTTCTCTGGTTTGTCCATTCTCTAAAATATTGCCTAAATCAACCGCTAACCTAGATGCTCCAATCCATTTATACGTTGCTTGATATTTTAAATTCACTGTTGTAAAATCTAACAATGGAAATTTAGCTGTTGGCAATGTGTAAGAGAAATTAGCGGTTTGCGTATACAATGTATTTCTTCCGCCTTTCAACAAATTACGCCAAACTGTATCCTTTTTAAGTTTATCATCTAAACGGCCATATGGTTCATCTACACGAGAATTATTGCTGGCTGTTAAATCTACATTAATAGAACGTGTTAAACTCCAACGTAAAATATAATCGCGCTGGAATGTAAGAAACTTGTCATAGGTTTCAGGAATTTTATATTTATCCGATCCTACACTTCTTGGGCGAATGGCACCAAACTGACGATGTATATCTGCCCTAAAGCTTAATTGTGATGGAATAGGATTAAAGTTGAAATCCTTAATCAAATCGAACCATTTCGTTTTGCGCTTTTTAAAGAATTTCATCTTTTTAAACGGTTCAATGTATTTGGGTTGAGGCGCAAAATTATATCCAACTCCACCTCTATGACGTGTTACTTCATTGTTTTCAATGAGTGGACTATGCGATGTAATATTGATATAGGAATAACTCAAATCAACATTAGAAATATCATAAATTTTTGGTTTAGCTGTACCAGTTCTATTTTTTCTTACGTTGGTAAAGTTGAGTGTTTTGGTTTGCGTGAAATCAACCGCTGCTTTGCGTATAGAATCTTTTCTATTGGCAGGTGCTAATGAAAGTTTGTCTTTCAATTTAATATCTAAATCGTATGGGTCGTATTCGGGTTTGCTAACCGTTTGAGAAATACTAGCAAACATAGGAATTGAAATGGCTGCTTTTTTAGGCAATAGTTTACCCAATTCTAAAGTAGCTGCTGCATCAAATTGCATCAGGTTGTCTCTAAATCGATCATTTACCCTTTGTTCTAAAGTTCCAAATCCGGTAGTATGCCCAGAAATCGATCCGGTAATTGTTCCTAAATCGGCCAATGTCATATCTATCCTAGCCATTGCTGCCCATCCTCCTTTTTCGTTGATAGAAGACATGCGCAATTCATTCACCCAAACTTCACCACAAACACTTGGGTTAGCCGGATTTTCTACACCAATCATTACCCCTCGAATTTCCCCTAGGTTAGGGTCGCCCATTATCGAATAGGTATGACCGTTAGTTTGTCCCTTCCGATAAATTGTAGTAGAAGGCACACCAGAAGTATTTCTTTCTTGTTTTAATTTAGGTAATAAAGTAAGGTCTAAATCTAAACTGTTCAACGAACGCCACAAGGTATCGTTATAGGCATCCGAATTAGGATCTAAAGAAGATGCAGATAATGGCGTAAGATAGAGTGGAATTTTAACCTCATAATAATTGCTCACAAAATCAGTTCCAATTCTTATAACCGCATTTAAATCTTTATCCTTGATATTATTTGGATTTTTAGCATTGTTTTCGGCATGGATAAACATCGACATTTTTCCATACTGGCGAATATCTCTATTGGCAAATGTTTGGAACACCCCTCTTGAATCGCCTTTGAATAAATTACAAAACTGCAAAGACATGGCCTGCTCATTCTGTAATAAATTTACCCCATTGTTACTTTGTATTTGTTGGCGTTGAATTTCTCTTGGTGTACGATAAGGCAATGGTGTACGTTTATCATTTTCTTCAATGTTAACACCATTCACATTAAAATCGGCAGAGGTTACAATTGGATTGTAATTACCGGTTTCATCAATTTGATATTGAAACCTTCTCCAGATATTTCTACTCAATTCTAACTTACCAAAACGCATTACAATGGAATCTTCAAAATCGGTAAGGTACATTCTTATAAAACGAATGGATTTGAAATCAGGAATATTACCCACTTTACCTGTAAAAGCTCCAATGGGTATGCGGAACTGGTACCAAATTTCATTTCTATTGGTTCCGTTAGGCAAATTGGTAATGGCCACCGTTTTCTTATCAACAATATAGTTTGTACCAATATTCATGATAGGATCGGTTGGTGGTTTTATATCCACCGCATATTGAAAATACTCTTCCGATTCATTCATAGTGTTATCTCTATTCAAATCTTCCCCATCAGGATATAAAGTAGCTGCTGATGAAAATGCAGAACCATCATTTACTTTTGAATTGCCTTGTGGACTATTAAAACTTTTATAGCGTTTTAAGATACCGTCGTTTGAAGAGAACGATGGATCTCTATACCAGAAATAATCATCTGCCGAAGGATCGGCAGTAACATTTTGCAATGCAGATGGCGACAAGAAAGATAGTTGCGAAAGATAAGCCGATTGTTTAACCGCCTCATCATCATTGTTCATTCCATCAAAGCCAAGATCTTGATAAATTCTATCTGCCGGATCATTACTAAATGCATTGGTAACTTGAATAGGATTTTGTGGTACCCTACCCCAAACAGATGTATCTACCCTAGATGTGGCATTCGGAGTGGGCAATCCGTTTTCATAAAACCTACGACCATCTTTTACAATATCTTCTGAGATATTACCTAAGTTAAAATAGAGTTTACCGCCGGTTGAATTTACAATATTGGGCCTACCCGGTGTTGGAATAAATGGATCTTGCATCCAAAATTCAATGAACTCTATATTCGCTGTTTCAAAATCGGTTTGATCAATATTACGCATCAATCCACCCCAACGTTTCTTAGGATTTTTTAAACGATTATTGGCATCCACACTAGCTGAAGTAGCATCGAAATTATAGGGTCCTTTTTCGGTTGGATAATACGCCAAATCGAAAGTGGTTAATTGATTTTGTCCAAAATCGGTTGTTCTTTGTGGGAAGATTTCACTTTGCTTAACCAAACGTACTCGAGGATCACTCAACTCATCACGATTATCG
>JBMOEQ010000182.1:0-6692 GCA_049314655.1 Ferruginibacter sp.
CATTGTGTACAATTCATCTTGTTACCTAAAAATTTTCCATTGATTCCATTTGGACCTATATAATATGCGGTATTGTACATAAGCCGCATACCATATTTTACAGATTCTCCAAATTTGTCGTTTGCAATGGTTGTTGTATCCGGAATTGAATAGGTAGCGCTTGCTGTATTTGCTGAAACTGGTTGAGTATCTCCCGTGCAATGGTGAAAAAAAATACCTAAGCTAAAGCACACTAAAATTGCCCAAAACGCATTAAATCTCATTTAAAGTAATGTTTACGATATATAGTAAATGTACTAAAACCCATTTAAATAATTCATTTACGTGAAGTGCTTGCATTTGTTTAATGATATTGAAAAAAGTTTATGCATTTTTAATTTATGCTTTAAAAATGCTTATTCATCTTTTCAATTTTAAAAAAATATAGGCTAATAGGAGGGTTCAATTTTAAAGATTACTTACATAAATAAATCTTACTTATTTCAATGTACAGTCAAGTAAAACAACATACTTTAATTCCTTATTTCTACTTTCAGATTGTAAAAAAGGCATACTTAACTGACTTACCGGATACTGTTGAAATCTGCCTATTTCTTTAGCACCAGCAACCTCATTGTATAGAGCTGGTAAATGTTCGGGTATAGTAAAAACTATTACCGATTTTGTTTGCTGAATTGCTTCGGGTAATTTATTTAAATTGTTTGATCGAAAAATAATATCCTTTGCATACCATTCAAAACTATACGCGCTGGTATTGTACATAATGATGGTTTTTTTAGGGCGCAAATTTACTACTACTTCACCTGCTTTTTTTCCTCCTTGATATTCCATCAAAGCCGGATAAAAAAAGAAGTTTAAATAACTAAATAATACTGTGGAAAAACAAAAGCCTTTGCCCAACAAATCATTTAAACGGTTTCCTCTAAAAAAATAATACACTACAAAACTTATTGCTAAAGCCAAACTAATTGGCCAAGCTATTGCATAAAATTTTGTAATGAAGGTAAGTGCAACAATAGTGATGACGGCAATAATGAAAATTATGAATTGTACTATATTCCAAATTTTTAAGATTTTGGGTTTGGATAGATGCACTAAATAAATAGCCGATAGAATTGCAAAGTGAGGGAAAAGAATTACAATATAATGGGGCAATTGAAACTTTGAAAGCGAGAACAACAGAAAAGTTACGATAGCACTGCCGGTAAGAATTAGAAGTTGACTGTTTAGTTTTTTAAAGCTTTGAAACAACGCAACATAAGCCAATAACGACCATGGAAGAAATGCCCAGATAAAAGTGTGGATGAAAAAAAATAAATCTCCCTTTCCTTTGATAGGACCATTGTTTAAAAATCTTCCAAACTGGCTATCCCAAAAGAAAAATAAAATTCCCGAAACACCCGTTTTACCAAATACAATTTTTTCGGGATGCATATCAAATTGTTGATATAAACAATAAATTTCCGGTAGTATACCTATAAAAACCAGTAAAATGAGCAACCACCATTTTGGTTGAATAAATTCTTTCCATTGTTGGGTATATATCCAATAAATAAAAAAACCACCTGCAATAGTTATCAAAACAAATATGCCTTTTGTCATACAAGCTGCAGCACAAAATAATGCCGCCCATACTATATGCCAAGAAAATTTAGTTGAAAAAGATTGATAAAGATGATAGGTAGCTGCAATGATAAATGTAGTTAGATAAGCTTCTGCACGTACATCAAACATAGCCAGAAACAAGTGCAAAGTGGTAATGTAAATAAGGGTTGCCACCTGTGCTTCAGCAATACCAAACATTTTTTTGGTAAGTTTATAGGTATACAAAACGCCCAATAAAAAACTGATAAAAGCTGGAAACTTATAGGCAAAATCATTGATGCCAAAAACTTTAAAACTGGTAGCTGTAATCCAAAATGGAAGATGTGGTTTATCCAACCAGTCGTGACCATCTCCAATTAAATTCACCCAATCATTGGTAATAGCGATGTGTTTGGCAATGGTTGCATACAAAGTTGCATCCACTTCCATTATACCATTAGTAAGACTAGTAGCTTGCAATGCAATTCCTAAAAATAGAAAAACTGAAAACCAATTAAAAGCCTTTGTTGTATTGCTAATGTTTGCATCTAGTGTTGTTGAATTTGCCATCGAGTTTTGAATTCAAAAGTAATAACAATGAATAAACTAATAATCCCAATAAAGTGCCCAGAATAGCACCTGCTATTATATCTAATGGAAAATGTTTGCCTACATAAATTTGTGCATAACCAATGGCGGCTGCCCATGGCCAAACCCAATACCATCGTTTTCTTTGTGAAAAAATACTTAACCTATACCATATCATAGCTAATCCAAAATGATTGGCTGCATGTGAAGAAGGGAAAGAATACGCTCCTCCACAATCGAGCAATAAATTCATATAACTGCTTGTCGTTTTATCATAACAAGGACGTAATCTTGCAACCAATGGTTTAATGATATTTGCACTGGTGTAATCGGTTAAGCCAAAAGTAATTAAACTGGATAGGAAAAATAAGAAGAGCAAATTAGGATTGGTTTTATATACCTTATAGGCAACAAAAATATACAATGGAATCCAAGTATATTGATTTCTAATCAATAGCATAAGCGGGTTTAGCCAACTTACATTTCCATACTTATTTATAGCAAAAAAAACTGTTTTGTCAATTTTTATAATTTCTTCAAACAATGATTGCCACATATTTTCTTAGATGCTTGAACAATTAAATTAAAGCACATTCATTGATAAGCATTCATCTATACATTAAATATTGGTTAAGAAATTTGTAACTCAATTTTTTCTAGTGAATAAAACCTTTAAAACAATTTCAATAAAGACAAGGCGCTGTATAATTGCATCAATACTTTAAATGAAAGGATATGTTTAAATTCTCATTTCTGAAATAGCCCAACTTTATGAAAGTATATACCGTTTACACTACAATTTATTTTACTCAATTAAAATAAGCATAATAAATTGAGCCAAATTAAAGGATCAATTTCAAACGATTGTAGTTTACGATTGAAAAAAAAGGGTCACAGAATTTTATTTCATGTAACCCTTTCATTTTAATAAAAAAAGTGGAGCTGCAGGGATTCGAACCCTGGTCCAAACACCTTCGCCATAAGCTTTCTACATGTTTATTACTGCATTATTTGTCGGGAAAAAGCAGGAGCAGTACAAACCAACCATTTCCTTAGAAGAATCGTCTTAAGCCATCGTCACTTCATTCAATAGCAGCAATGAATTTCTGTTTTGAGTCGGCGGCGGAACTTGGTAATCCATCAACCCGTTCGGCGGCCCTAATGGATGCTAATCTATCGATTAAGCAGCCATGGCATACTGAGTATTGCCATTTGAAGTTTTCGTATTCAGATTTAAGTGCTGACTACGCAACGCACTACATGCTTACACTTACAAAGAACTGTGCTGTCAAAACCGGTCAGCCCCGTTAATGATAAATGTCCATTCATCATTGAGTATACAAAGTTAGTCATTCTTACTGTTTGGTTTCAAAAAAACTCCTGTACATTCGAAATCTGTATATTTTTAACGATTAGTTATGAACGATCCACAAGCATATTACCTCCAACAAGAACAAGTATATACTGTTACATTAAAAAAACTCCATCATAGAAAATCTGTTTTTGGATGGTTACGGTTTATTTCCATATTATTTGTGCCCATTTGTGGATTTTTTTTATGGGATGTCAATAGTATTTTGGCCTGTGCACTTGCCTTATTTTTTTTAGTGTTATTTACAAGAATATTATTGCTCGATTTAAAAAATAAAACAACAATAGCGCATACAGAACGACTATTAGTTTTATGTAAAAATGAAATCATGGGTTTTCAAACCAAATATCCAGCCCATAAAACTGCAATAAAGCTTGAAGGGTTAACCGAACATCCCTATGCTGCGGATTTGGATATTTTGGGACCAGCATCTTTATTTGAATTTATTAATAGAACACCCTCTGAAATGGGTAGCAAACAATTGGCTCAATGGTTATTGTATCCATCTAACTCTAATGAAATTTTAGCCCGTCAATCTGCATTAAAAGAATTAAGTACAAAACCCGAATTTCAATTAAATTTTCAGGCAACCGGATTAGAATACCCAATCAAAGAAAAAACACAACATCGAATTTTAGAATGGGTTTCTATGCCTGCAATTTTTCAACATAAAATTTGGTTGTATTTGCGTGTATTGATTCCTGTTTTAATGATTACCATATTTGCGCTCAATAGTATGGGATATATTCAAGATCCTGTTCGAAACATTGTTTTGTTACTGTCTGGCTTATTGGCATTTTTCATTACCCGTAAAGTAGAGCCGGTACACCAACAATTATCTAAACTTACGGATGAATTAGAAACTTTACAGCAATCGGTTTTATTGATAGAAGCGCAAACTTTTCAATCGCCTTTACTGTGCCAACTGCAAGAAGCTTTATTGGATAATAAAATACCGGCTTCTCAACATATTAAATCGCTAAAACAACAGTTAGACCGATTTGATATGCGATTAAATGTGGTGGTGTTTATTCCATTGGCATTATTTTTTCAATGGGATTTACAGCAAATTTTGTTGATGGAAAAATGGAAGAAAAAACACGGCGCGCAAATTCAACATTGGTTAACGGTGTTAGCTAAGTTTGAAGCGTTGAATAGTTTAGCAGTAATGACATTCAATCATCCCGATTGGTGTTTTCCTGAAATTAGAGAGCAATATTTTTCCATAGAAGGTCAAGCAGTTGCACATCCGTTAATTCCTCAAAATAGAAGTGTTTCAAATCCCATACAAATTAAAAGCAGGGAAGAAGTTGTTTTAATTACTGGAAGTAATATGGCTGGTAAAAGCACTTATTTAAGATGTATTGGAGTAAATGTTGTATTAGCGATGTGTGGTGCTCCTGTTTGTGCAAAAGCATTTCAATTATCTCCGGTACAATTGATGAGCAGTATGCGTATTGCCGATAATTTGGAAGAAAGTACATCAACCTTTTATGCCGAATTAAAGAAATTAAAATCAATCATTGATGCAGTTAATAAAGGAGATCAGGTATTGGTTTTATTAGATGAGATGTTAAGAGGCACCAATTCATTAGATCGTTTTTCTGGATCGCAAGCATTGATTAAACAACTGATACAAAAAGCTATTCCTGCATATATCGCAACACATGATTTACAACTTACAGAATTGAAGCAACAGTATCCACACAATATTGAAACGGCATACTTCGATGTGCAAGTAAAAGGAGAAGAATTGTATTTTGATTATAAATTAAAATCCGGAATTTGTAGTAGTATGAATGCGTCTATATTGATGAAAAAAATTGGCATAGAATATCTTTAAAATGTTGAATGTTAAATTTTAAATTACTGCATTCTAACCTTGGAAAATGAATCAACTCAGCGCATCTCTGTTAACTCCTTGTTCTCTGCGGTTAATTTTAAAATATTATTTTCACGCAAAGCTGCAAAGTTGATTAAGACGCAAAGCTTTCATTGAATGTTGAATTTTAAATGTTGAATTTTAAATGAGAAAGCGAGCAAAAAGTTTATATAGTTGGTAAGTTTATAAAGTCTCTAGGCAATGGTTCGTGTCTGCACGAAACATAAACAAGAAAAGCAAGCAAAGAGGTTATAAAGTTTGTAAGATTATAAAGTCTCCCCACTAAACCCTAAACCCTAAACTTCTAAACCAAAATCATCTATCTTTATTTCATGAAACAATTCACATTTGTCATTGCGGTTTTATTGTTTATTTCTTGCAAAGCACAACCTGTAAAAATTCCCGATTTAAAAATCAATGCCGATGACAATACCTTACTTTGGCAAGTAACCGGAAAAGATGTTAAAGGAGCTACTTATATTTTTGGCACTTTTCATTTAATGTGTAAAGAAGATATTCATTTTAGTGCAGCATTACAAACCGCCGTTAAATATGTAGATACTGTTTATATGGAAATGGATATGGACGATCCTGCCACATTATTAGGCGGCATGTTATTAATGAATATGAAAGACGGGAAAAAATTAGCAGATTTGTATACACCGGAAGAATATAAACGATTGAATGATTTCTTTAAAGATTCCATAAAAATTCCATTAACATTATTTCAAAAAACAAAGCCTATGTTTTTGATGGCAATGCTTTATCCTAAGATGATGCCTTGTGCAAAAGTGAGTGGGGTAGAGGAAGGGTTGATGCAATTGGCCAAATTAAACCAAAAAGCCATCAATGGTTTTGAAACCATGGAATTTCAATCTTCAGTATTTGATAGTATACCTTATACAACTCAAGCAAAGGAATTATTAAAATCCATTGATAGTATGGCGTCCTCCAGAGCTTATTTTGATACCATGTTAACGGTGTATAAATCACAAAGGGTAAATGAAATTGAAGCATTGTTTAGTAAGAGTGAATTTGGCATGACAGAAAACCAAGACTTATTATTAGATAACAGAAACAAAAATTGGGTGAAGCAATTGAAGACATTGATGAAAAAAAGCAGTTTATTTTGTGCTGTTGGTGCTGGTCATTTGGTGGGCAAAAACGGACTCATTGAATTGTTACGAAAAGAAGGGTATGTGGTGAAACCTTTAGTTAATTAATCTTGAATTTTAAATGTTAAATGTTGAATGATAAAGCCAGCAA
>JBMOEQ010000183.1:0-6687 GCA_049314655.1 Ferruginibacter sp.
ACGCATTTGTAAAAGAGTTTCCGGATAGATTTGTTCAATGTGGCATTGCAGAAGCCAATATGATTGGTGTTGCAGCAGGATTAACCATTGGCGGTAAGATTCCATACACTACTACATTTGCCAATTTTTCTACCGGCCGAGTGTACGACCAAATTCGCCAGTCGGTTGCTTACAGCGGAAAAAATGTAAAAATTTGTGCCAGTCATGCCGGATTAACCCTTGGAGAAGATGGCGCTACGCATCAAATTTTAGAAGATATTGGCATGATGAAAATGTTGCCGGGTATGACCGTTATTGTTCCTGCAGATTATAACCAAACCAAGGCCGCAACTATGGCTATCGCTGATTTTGAAGGTCCGGTTTACTTAAGATTTGGGCGCCCGGTTTGGCCAATTTTTACTAAAACAGAAGATTTCGTAATAGGAAAAGCACAATATTTTTCGGAAGGAACAGATATAAGCATTTTTGCTTGCGGACATTTAGTATGGAAAGCTATTGAAGCAGCACGTATTTTAGAAGAGAAAGGATTTAGTGTAGAATTGATCAATATACACACCATTAAACCTTTAGATGAAGCAGCAGTTTTAGCATCTTTAACTAAAACAGGTTGTGCAGTAACCTGCGAAGAGCATAATATTATTGGCGGTTTGGGCGATAGTATTGCACAAGTAGCCGCACGACATATTCCTGTTCCTATTGAATATGTTGGCACCAACGATACTTTTGGAGAAAGTGGCAAACCTGTAGAATTATTAGCCAAATATGGTTTAGATACACCCGATATTGTTGCCGCTGCAGAAAAATCAATGGCTCGAAAAAAGGGATAATTATCTCTCCAATTAAACTTTACCTTTAAAAACCAATCATAGTATTGGTTTTTTTATTGTAATACTGATTCACCTGTTTATGGCCGAACAACATTTAGACGATAAATCCCTTTTGCAGATTTTTAAAGAGCCTGCATCAAGAGAAAAAGGATTCACTGGTATTATTAAAAAATATCAAGAAAAACTGTATTGGCATGTGCGCAGATTAGTGGTAGACCATGATGATGCGAATGATGTATTGCAAAATATGTTCATCAAAGTATGGAAGGGATTGGACAATTTTAGGGAAGATAGCCAGCTGTATACATGGTTATATCGAATTGCCACCAACGAATGTCTCACCTTTATTGAACAACAGAAAAAAAGAAGTTCAGTTTCAATAAGTGATGAAGAATCGGGTTTGAGCAATAAATTAATGGCCGATAAAAATTTCGATGGTCAACAAGCCGTTTGGAAATTGCAATTAGCCATGCAAACCCTTCCCGAAAAACAACGAGTTGTGTTTAGCTTAAGATATTATGAAGAAATGCCTTATGAAGAAATGAGCCGAGTTTTAGAAACCAGTGAAGGTGCCCTGAAAGCAAGCTATCATCATGCCGTTAAAAAAATTGAAGATTATATCTTAAATCATTAAACTATTTACACCAAAAAGCGTCAAAAGAACATGCTACCGGAAAATAACATACAAAAAGAACTATTGGAGTTAAGTCCACTGCTTGCAAGCATGGATAAAACTTCGGTATTTTCTGTTCCGGAGGGCTATTTCAACAATTTTTCAAATAACGTTTGGGCCAGTTTAGAAAAAGACCAATTAAGTGTTCCAGAAGGTTATTTCGATCAATTGGCTACAAGCATTTTGGGTAAAATAAGGGCCAATGAAATTGCTATCGAATCTAAAGAATTGTTTGTTTCATTAGAAGGGTTACAAAACCAACCTTATTACCAAGTACCCGATGGTTATTTTGATACATTAGCACAAAGCGTTGTAGAAAAAATAGATTCGGAAGAAGTGTTATCTCCTTTAATGGAATCACTTCGTCATCAACAAGTTTTTGAAGTGCCGGAAGGCTATTTTAATCAATTCAATATTTCAATTCCGGCAAAAACAACTCCGGTAGTGAAAATGCAGTTTGGTTCAAGATGGGTAAAAATGGCCATTGCCGCTATGTTAACCGGCGCAATTGCATTGGGTGTATATAAATTTGCAGGAAACGATACATCTACCTCACCTATTTCAGTTCCGGTAGCTACCATAATAGATCCGGCTATAGAAGCAGGACAAAAAATGAATGACCAACAGTTTAATGAGGCCTTAAAAAATTTAAGTGAAGATGCCATCGTTCAATATTTAGAAAAAAATGGATCGGAGGCTGATGTAGCGGTTTTGTCGGATAACATTGATGAAAAATCTTTACCAAGTGAAGATGATTATCTTTTAGACGACCAAGCCCTTGAAAAATATTTGAACACTATTGAAAACAAAACATTGAATAATTAGGAGGATACAGTTATGAAAAAGATATTTACCCTTTTCTTTTTTGCCGCTCTATTTCAAGGAGCATTTGCACAAGAAGATCCACAACCGAACGAAAAGAAATTGCAAGAAATTGAAGCCTTGAAAGTAGCGTTCATCAGTAAGGAATTGGATTTAACACCCGATGAAGCACAAAAATTTTGGCCGCTTTATAATCAGTATTCTAAAGAAATGCGGGTTGCTGTAAAAGACGATCAAGATGTATTGGATAGAGATGAAAAAGTGCTCAACTTACGTAAACGCTATAAAGACCAATTTGTAAAAGTATTGGGCGATAACAGAGTAAATAGAATGTATGGTGCAGAAGGACGTTTTAGACAATTACTCATTAAATCTATTCGTAAGCAAAGACAGCAACAGCAAGGCGTTAGGCCAGGTAATCGGAGAGGGAATAGATTGTAGCTGCGTATAGAGAGAAAAAGATTATAAAGTTTCTAGGGCTAAACAGTATTAAATATTGTTTGGCCCTTTTTATTTGATGCTAGTTATAGTTTATAAAGCATAAAATGTTGCTACGTTCAACTCAATCCTTAACGGCTTTAGCATTATCGATAGAATTTGAAAAGTATTACCGTATCATAAATATTCGACCCCGATGGGATTGGGTTTGGGCGCCGAGATGGTTATTAGTCAACCAATTGTTCAATGGAAAAGTTTATAAAGATTATAAAGTTGTATGTACCTTAAAGTATAACGCTCTTCACTAAACCCTAAACTCTAAACTTCTAAACGAGTATGGTTTATAAAGATTATGAAGTTTATAAAATTGTATGCAGCTTAAAGTATAACACTCTTCACTAAACCTTAAACTCTAAACTTCTAAACGATCAAGGTTTATAAAGGTTATGAAGTTTATAAAGTTGTATGTACCTTAAAGTATAACGCGCTGCACTAAACCCTAAACTTCTAAACAATAATCAATCCTGCGTTCAATAATTGGTTACCCTTTAAATTCCATCACCGGCGTTTTAATATCATGGTAAAACAAAAACGTCCAACCTGCTGCTTGTCCAAGTTGCCACCACTCCTGGCGTAATTCCATGCATTTTTTTCCATCAAAATCGTATTTCGCAATAAACTTGCTTTTCATTTGTTGCAGTTGCGGAGCTACATCCCCTCCAAAGAAAACATGTTGACCATTTTCTTCAATATGAAAAACTTGATGATAAGGACTATGTGCACCACTTACTTCATATCGAATATATCCATCAATTACACCATCGCCCTCAGTGAGTACCACATTATCGGCGCCGGATAAAATTTCAAATTCTTTAGGCGTGTAAGAAGGACTGCCAATTGCTAAAGCCGATTCCAACTCTTGTTTATTTACAAAATATGTTGCAGTTGGGAAGCTGAAAAATCGATGTCCTAAAATGGCATCTTCTTTACTTATTCCGCCGGCATGATCTTTATGTAAATGGCTCATCAACACTTTGGTAACTTCCATAGGATTGATACCATGCGCTAATAAATTTTGATGTATTTGTAATGTGCCATCGGGCATAGAAAATCCCAATCCGGTATCTATTAAAATAATATCCTTAGATGTAACGATACAAAAGGGTTGAACTTCTACCAACAAACTGCCTAAAGTTCTTTGTTGTAAATCGTCTTTCGTTTTATCAAACGGAATAAACTGTTTGGATTTATCTATAGTAAAAGCGCCTTCGCTCAGTGGAATAATTTTCATGTATTTCAATTAAAATCTATCTGGTAAATGGAATAACCAATGCTTTCTATAAAAGTTTATGAACCCCCAATAAAATTATCGTAAAACCATTTGCCTGTCGGCATCCAACTTTACCAAAATGAAAATTAAAATGGTAAACGTCATTAAGGAAGATCCTCCATAACTCAATAAGGGCAACGTAATTCCAATTACCGGTGCTAAGCCAATGGTTACAGAAATATTCACCGCTACGTGAAAGAAAAGTATACTGGCCACACAATAGGCATATACTCTACTGAAAGTACTTCTTTGTCGCTCAGCAATATTGATAATGCGCAATATCAAACCGAGGTATAACAATAACAATAAGCCGGTTCCCCAAAATCCAAAATTTTCGCCTACGGAAGTGAAGATGAAATCGGTATGTTGTTCGGGTACAAAATCGCCTTGTGTTTGTGTGCCTTTTAAAAATCCTTTACCTGCAAAACCACCCGATCCAATTGCAATTTTCGATTGCTTCACATTATAGTTTTGTTGCTCACTTTTTTTCTGGCGGGCTTTTTCTTCGGCCGGACTTAAAATTTCTGCAGTGTTTTTATCGGCAAAAGGATTATCTACTCCTACCATGCTAAAAATACGATCGGCTTGATATTGTTTAAAAACATTTTTAAAAACAAAAGGCACCACTATACCTACAAACATGGCGCAAAATGCCCAAATGCCAACTACTACATATAATAAACTTCTATTTCTTCTTAATTGCCTACGATTGAAAAACAATAATAATACAGCAATAATAGAAAATGCAATGAGTAAAGTTTTAGTTGTAAACAATAAAGAAACTACCAACAATACAGCCATGGCTACCCCTAATATCAAATAAATGGGTGGTAAGCCTTCGCGATACATAGGAATTAGGAAAGAGAAATACACCAATGCCAAACCGGTTTCGCCTTGCAAAATCGAAAACAAAGCCGGTGTAAAAGAAATGGCTGCTGCAATCATTTGTGCTCGAGGCTTTCGAAAATCGGTTTCCTGCATGGAAAGATATTTAGCCAATGCAAGAGACGTAAAAATTTTACAAAGTTCTACCGGCTGTAAATTCATAAAGCCTAAGGGAATCCAACTTTTAGATCCTTTAATTTCTTTGCCCACCACAAAAGTTGCAATAATTAATAGTATGCCAGCTAGGTAGGAGAGATTGGCGGTTGCGGTAAATAATTTACTATCGGTAAGTAAAATAAATGTAGCCAATACTATACAAACAATAAAAAAATAAAACTGTTTACTGTAATTTTTTTTAAAGGCTAAAAAGCTTTGAACAATTCCTCCATCAGCCATTCTATATTCTACCGAAAAAATACAAATGAGGCCAATGGTAACCAATGCAGCATAAAGCCACACAACAATCCAATCTACCCCTTTTCCAATCTCCGGATTACGCTGATTCATTCTATTCCTGTATTAATACTATTAATGATGATGACTAATCTATATTTTTAAACGATTCGGGTTTTAAATCCTTCTTCTTTTTATCGGGCATAACCGCTTCTGTTTTACTGTTTTTATTTTGTGCAGTATCTTTTTGCGGCGTTTTGTTTTTCAAATTTTCTTTATCGGTTTTAATTTTATCTATTGCTTCGCGTTCATCTTCCTCATCCATATCCATGGTGTCTTTAATGATGCGAATATATCCTTTAGCGATAAGGTAAGCCGAATCGCGAGAGTGTAATAGAGAATCTTGTCGGCGCATTTCGGTGTATATCCTTTTAGGAATAAGGTTGAGTTTTGATAATTCTTCTATTCTTGCTAAACGACGTTTATCGGTAATAGAATCTTTTAAATATTTTTCAATCATTAAACCTACAATTGGAGCTGCATAGGTGCCACCAAATCTTCCACTATTTTCTACCACACACATGATGGCGATTTTAGGATTATCTCTGGGTGCAAATCCGCAGAAGAAAGCATGGTTAGGTTGTTTCACAGTACCGATGTAGTTTTCTACCGTTCCTGTTTTTCCACAAACTGCAATGCCTTCTACTTTTGCATTGGTACCCGTTCCTCTATCAACTACTGCTTGCATACCATTGTGTACTACTTCAAAAACACTATCCGGAATATCGATGGCGCTATGTTTTGTTTTAAAAGAATCGAGCAATCCAAATTTATCGCCACCTTCAATTGAATCTACCATATGCGGTATAATATAATAGCCTTTGTTAGCGATATAACACATTTCATTAGCAACCTGAATTGGCGTTACGTTTACTTCACCTTGTCCAATACTCACCGAACGAAACGTACAGTAATTCCATTTTCCTTGTCCATATACTTTATTATAATATGCCGGAGAAGGAATTAACCCACCCTTTTCGGAAGGTACATCTACCCCTAATTTATGTCCTAATCCAAAAGCCGACATATACCTCTTCCAAACCCCTAACGAGCTATCAATGGTAGGATATTTTGGATTATTAATTACGCGTTGCATTACTGTAGCGAAGTAGGTATTATCCGACATACGAATCGCATTGAACATATCAAAAGTGCCCACATCCAAACATTTCATCGGCCTTCCACCACCGCAACCATAAAACGCACCACCGCAACTTACTCTTGTATCGGTAGAAATTACACCTTCATGCAACCCAACC
>JBMOEQ010000184.1:0-6662 GCA_049314655.1 Ferruginibacter sp.
TTTTAATTACTTCGTACGATTCTTTTCCTTCAATTAAAACAGATAAATCTTTTTAAATTACTCTGTTGCTATCGAAATTTTCAAGTTCACGGGCTACAGCATTTAAGAAAGTAGAGCCTAGTGCGCCATCAATAATACGATGATCGTAACTTAATGAAATGTACATCATGTGTCTGATGGCAATGCTATCGCCTTGTGGTGTTTCAATAACCATTGGGCGTTTTTTAATAGCGCCAACGGCCATGATGGCTACTTGTGGTTGATTGATGATAGGTGTACCCATGATGCTACCGAAAGTACCCACATTGGTTAAAGTAAACGTGCCTCCATTGGTATCATCGGGTTTTAATTTTCCGGTACGTGCGGCGTTGGCTAAACCATTAACTTGCTTGGTGAGGCCGGTTAAATTCAGTTGATCGGCATGTTTAATTACCGGTACAATTAAATTACCAGATGGCAAAGCCGTGGCCATGCCAATGTTAAGGTCTTTTTTAATGATAATTCTATCACCTTCTACCGAGCTGCTGAGTAGTGGATATTTTTTGATGCTTTTAACAATGGCTTCAATAAACAGCGGCGTGTAAGTAATTTTTTCGCCTTCGCGTTTTTCAAAATCTTTCTTCACTTTTTCTCTCCATAAAACGAGATTGGTAACATCGCATTCTGCAAAGCTGGTTACATGTGCCGAAGTATGCCTACTATCTACCATGTGCTTGGCAATGAGTTTGCGCATGCGATCCATTTCTATAATCTCTACATTCCCACTGTATGTTGATGGAACAGGAGAAGCAGTGCTGGTAGCAGGAACTTGTTGTTGTACCACCGGAGGAGCTGTAGGTGCTGTTGTTGCTATAGGCTGAGCAACAGGCGCACTTGAATTACGACCACCGGCCACATAAGCTAAAATATCTTTCTTACTCACTCTGCCATCTTGCCCTGTTCCCGGAATATTTTCTAATTCGCTCATGCTGATGCCTTCTTGTTGAGCAATATTGAGTACCAATGGCGAGTAAAAACGCAAGGTATTATTAGAAGGCAAAGTAGCAGGAGGAGCTGTTGTTGGTTGATATGGAATGGCTTCTTCAACTATTTTAGCTTCTTCGTACACCGGAGCTGCTGCAGGAGGAGGAGGCGCACTTTGTGTAACAGCGGCACTACTGCCTACTCGAATTTTTGCTATAACAGTTCCAATGGGAACGATGTCGTTTTCTTTAAATAATATTTCTTCAATTACACCGGCAGCAGTAGACGGCACTTCGCTATCTACTTTATCGGTAGCAATATCTAATACAGATTCGTCTTCCTTTACGGTATCGCCGGGTTTTTTATGCCATTTTAAAATCGTGGCTTCCATGATACTTTCACCTAGTTTGGGCATTACCAAGTCAACTAAAGACATATTGAAATGAGGTTTGAAATGAAATAAAGAGCACCAAGGCCAAAAGTACAATTTCAGTCAGGCGCAATCGCGGTCAAAGGTAATTATTTCCCGATAAAACCGTTGCAGACAAAACTTATAAGCTGCCTAAAATGAATTTTCTCAATAGATCGAGTGCATTGGTTGCAGTTAATTCAATATTTCGCTGTCTGTCGAAACGAAATTGAAATTTTCGGGCAATAATTTTTTCTGCATTTCCTATGGCAACCCAAACGGTACCTACCGGTTTATCGGTCATTCCGCCATCGGGGCCCATAATTCCGGAAACGGCAATGGTATAATCGGTGCCAATATTTTTGAGTGCGCCTTTGGCCATTTGAATCACCACTTCTTCGCTCACAGCACCTTTGCCGGTAAGGGTTTGTGGGTTTACTTGTAATAAATCTTCCTTTGCTTTATAGGAATAGCTTACCACACTGCCACAAAAATAGGTTGAGGCTCCTGGCGTTTCGGTAAGTAAGTGGGCAATATAGCCTCCGGTGCAACTTTCGGCGGTGGAAACAGTTTTCCCTCTTGCTTTAAGTAAACGAGCAACTACCGATTGCATGGGTTCGTCTTCGGTGGTTACCAAAAATTCGTTGACCAAAAACTGCAATTTGCTGAATTCGGCTTCAATCATTTTTTCTATCAATAATTTATCCTCGCTGGTAGCAGTAAGGCGAAGGCGAACCATACCATAATTAGGTAAATAGGCCAATTTAATGTTAGTAGGTAAGGCATTTTCGAATTCTACCAATTTTTCGGCAAGGAAAGATTCTCCTACACCGGCGGTAAGTAAAGTACGGTGTACGATGTAGGGCAAAAGAAATTGTTTAGATAATGCCGGAATAACATAGTTTGTCAACATGCCTTTCATTTCATGTGGAACGCCGGGCATGCTTACAAATATTTTGCCTTCTTTTTGAAACCACATACCTGGGGCTGTTCCTCTTTTGTTGAGAATGGCGGTACAAGTGTCGGGTACTTCGGCCTGTTTACGATTGCGTTCTATCATGGGCCTTTTAAGGATATTTTCAAAAATATGGATCACGTTTTGAAGCGAAGGTTCATCGATCACCAATTTTCCATTAAAATATTCGCACAATAAAGGTTTGGTAATATCATCTGCAGTTGGCCCTAAGCCACCGGTAATTAAAATAATATCGGCTTGCGCACTTTCTTCATCGAGTGCTTTCCAAATTTCATCCCATACATCACCAACAGCCACCCTACGTTTTACGCGAATGCCTGCTTTAATGAGTTCTTGCGCCATCCAAGCACTATTGGTATCTACTACCTGACCAATTAATAATTCATCGCCAATAGTGATGATGCTTGCTTCTGTATATTGCATAGTAAATTATATTTTAGCCATTAAGGCTGCGGATCTACATTAAAAAAAACGCCTAATTTTTGCGCCAAAGCTTCGGGCATTGCACAACGTTTCATGGTTTTTGCTTCCATGAAATATAAGGTTACCGTTCCCACATTAAGGAGTTCTTCTTGTTCATTAAAAATTTCGTGCTGAAAAACAATTTTATGATGCACGGGCAATTCTTGTAAAGTTGTTTTTACGGTAATGAGGTCATCGTATTTAGCCGGACGTAAAAATTTACTATGAATATCTACAACAGGCATGATGATGCCCATGGCTTCAATGTCTTTATAGGTATACCCTAAAGTGCGAATCGCTTCACCTCTACCTATTTCATAAAATTGCGCATAATGACCATGGTACACTACGCCCATTTGATCGGTTAGTGCATAATGAATGCGTATGTTGGTGGTGGTTTGATACATAATACGTTGAGGATTTATTTTCCTGTCATGCCATCTACACTGATTTTTCCTGGACCAATGAGTAAAAGCAGCACATAGCTTACTAAGAATAAAGTGGCATGTTCGCCTTCTCCTAAAACATCGCCATTATGCGCTTTAAATAAAGCAACAGCCATGGCAATAATTAACGGAATGGCTGAAAGGCGGGTGAATAACCCAATAACAATAAATAATGCACAAAAGAATTCTGCAAAAACAACCATAGAATAAGATATGGTGCTACCCATACCTAAGAAGCTCATGAATTTTGCATGTTGCGCACCAAAGTTGATGAGTTTTTCGTAGCCATGGTGCATCATAAGCAAACCTACAGCAAGACGAAAAAGCAAGAGTGCTGCATTAAATGCCCCGGCAGAATATTTTGTAGAAAGCAGTTTATTCATTGGTGTAATTTGAATATTAAAATTTTAATTGAACTGCAATTTAAAAACTCTTTTTTGTTTTATCATTTAATTAACAGAAAGAACTCATGAAATAGCGTTGTTTGCAGCAATTATCCACTTATCAACAAACAGATTGGAATGGTGTTTGCACAAGTAGATTAAAGGCTAATTTTACACCTGTTTTATGATAGAACTTTCTATAAAGATGAAAAAAAATATTGCGTTCATGTTGTTGTGGGCAACACTCATGAGTACCGCCATTGCCCAGCCTACACATGTGGTTACAGATGCTGAAAAATCTTTTAAAGCGGCGAAAGATTATTTTATACAACAGCAGTACGGTCTCGCTTATCCGCTGTTAACCGAATTATACGGCCAATTGAACAGCAACCAACGCTCTAACCATACGTATCTCAATGACGATATCGCCTATTATTATATTGTTTGCAGGTTAAAATTACAATTGCCTGTTGCCGAAACAGAAGCTCAAAATTATATCAGTGAAATTAAGAATGCAGCTCGAGTTCAATTGATGCATTATCATTTAGGTAGATTTTATTTTACTAAAGAAGATTTTACCAAAGCTATTGAACAATATGAAACGGCAGGCTTAGATAACCTAAGCAATGAAGAAATTGCCAACGCAAAATTCGAAAAGGCCTACAGTTATTTTAACCTGAAACGTTTTGATGAAGCTAAACCATTGTTTTACGAAATACATTTATTGCCCGAAAACAAATATTATATTCCGGCTAATTATTACTATGGTTTTATTGCTTACTATAATCGACAGTTTAATGAAGCCTTAAAATGTTTTCGTTTAGTAGAATTGATGGACGATTACAAAGGCGTAGTTCCGTATTATATTGCTGAAATTTTTTATTTCCAAGGACAAAAAGATGAAGCGCTTCGTTATGGAGAAACTGTGTTGAGCAGGGGACAATTGTTTTATGAAAAAGAGATGAAACAATTGATGGGACAAATTTATTTTGAACGCAAACAATTTTCAAAAGCCTTGCCGCTGTTAGAATATTATGTAAACAACAGCAGCAAAGTTTCGCGTGAAGATTTGTACGAATTGAGTTATTGTTACTATGATGCTCAAAAATTAGAAAAAGCCATTGATGGGTTTAAGCAATTGAGTAATGAAACCGATTCGCTCGGACAAAACAGTATGTATTTATTAGGCGATTGTTATTTACGTACCAATCAAAAAGCCAATGCTCGTAATGCTTTTCAGTTTTGTGCATACAACAGCAGTAACCTTAAGCAACAAGAAGTATCTCGATTTAACTATGCTAAACTTTCTTACGAACTCAGTTACCAAGATATTGCATTAACTGAGTTGAAAAAGTTTTTAAACGATTATCCCAATTCAGTGTATTTGGTAGAAGCTAAAGAAATTATGGTTTCGTTATTATCGGCCACCAATAACTTTAATGATGCGCTTACTTTATATGAATCTATCAGCAAGCCTACGCCGATAATGCAAAAAGCGTATCCTAAAATTTTATACGGTAGAGCGGTAGAATATTTTAACGACCAACAATTGATTAAGGCAGATGAATTACTGAATAAAATTATTCTATTACCTGCATCAACCGTTACCCCTTATGCACAGTTTTGGAAAGGAGAAATTGCATACCGATTACCCGATTACGATAATGCCATAAGATATTACACTATTTTCTTACAAGCCAATGTGCCAGCAGCAGGAGAGGCCAATTCAAATGCAGCAAAATATAATTTGGGGTATTGTTGGTTGAAGAAGGAAAATTTTAAACAAGCCTTGTCGAATTTCGAATCAATAGGCAAACAAACTGTAACCGCTTCGGCAATGGAACAAGATGCCTATATACGTAGTGCCGATTGTTATTTCATGCAGAAGGACTATGCCAAAGCAGCTACAATGTATGATGCAGTGATCAATAATGCATTACCACAAAGCGATTATGCTTTGTTTCAAAAAGCTATGATTGCCGGAATAAAAAGTGCTGCTACAAAAATTACATTGTTATCCAGTTTAAGTCGCTTATATCCTAAAAGTGTATTGGTGCCAGAAGCAAATGTAGAAATTGCCAATACTTATATGGCCGATGAAAAATTCACCGAAGCCATTCCTTATTTAAATGCCATTTTAAATTCGGGTAACACGGTTATGAAGCCCCGTACCTTACAAAAATTGGGTTTGTGTTATTATAATTTGGATAAGGACAAAGAAGCGTTACAGTACTATCAACAGTTGATACAACAATATCCGCAATCGGCCGAAACCAATGATATATTAGACAATGTAAAAGCCATTTATGTAAAACAAGGAAAGCCCGAAGACTATGTTGAATTGATGCGTAAAAGCGGATTAACAGTAGATGCAGTGGAAGCCGATCAGCTTACATATCAAGCGGCCGAATTAAAATATAACAATGGCGATTGTACTGGTGCCATTGCAGCATACTCCAATTATATTACACGTTTTCCTGCAGGAGCAAGTATCGTTGCGGCAAATTTTTACAGGAGCGAATGTTATTATAAAGTAAAAGATTGGAACAATGCATTGATTGGATATACTGCAGTATTTGAAAAAGGACAAAATCCTTATTATGAAAGAGCTACATTATATGCCGCCCGTATTTATTATTTTGAATTGAAACAATATGCGCCTGCCATTACATACTTCAATGCGTTACGAACAAATGCCCAAAACCAAGATGTGCAGTTAGAAGCATTAAGAGGTTTGGTACGTTGTTACTACCAAGTGAAAGAATATCAAAAAGCCAATGAAGGTGCCAATGAATTGTTGTTGAAAAAAGGCATCAGTACCGATGATAAATCTATTGCGTTTTTAGTGTTGGGTAAATCGCAACAATTTAATAAAGATTATACCGGGGCTATTGCTTCGTTTAAATCTGCCTCGGCAATCAACAAATCGGCATGGGGCGCCGAAGCACGTTATGAAATCGCAGCTTCTCAATATGCATCAGGAAATTATGCAGTTGTTGAAAAAGCAGCATTGGCCGTTATTA
>JBMOEQ010000185.1:0-6641 GCA_049314655.1 Ferruginibacter sp.
TTTAGGGGGTCAATTTGAAATGGGGAAAGGGGGTCAGTTTAGCCGGTATTTACAATAGTGTTCATCATAATTTTTTAAACGCATTAAAAACAACACATCCCGATATTACACCGGGAGAATTAAAATTATCGGCCTATTTAAGAATGAACTTATCTACCAAAGAAATTGCTCAATTGATGAATATTTCGGTACGTGGTGTAGAAATCAGCAGGTATCGACTCAGAAAAAAATTACAATTGAATACAGAAGCCAGTTTATTTGATTATTTAATTACCATTCAAGAAAAATAGTTTCTTCTTATTATATCAATCAAAATAAATGATGCTATACAATTGCTTCAATTGCATTTGCAAAATTTTCTACAGCTTGTGGATGGTGACTTAAAAACAAATCGGGCTCAATCAATTCCAGTTCCATTAATACAAACTCGTCTTCAACCATTACGCCATCTACACGAGCGTACAAAAGCGCTTCGGGAATACAATGTACAATTTTAGTAGCCGCATCAATTTCTTGTAAGCTGGGCGTATACGGAATGGTTTGTCCGCCATAAATTTCCTGAACCCTAAAATCATTTTTCGTAGGCTTTTTCAATACGGCATGAGAAAATTGTTTATTAAAAAAAATAAAAGATAATTCGCCCAAAGTATGTACCTCCTGCATAAAAGGTTGAATCAATAAATCTCTTTCTTGAACAATTGTTTCATATTTTTCTTCTATAGCCTTAGTACCAGCTTCAGTAAATATTTCCGTTAAAAATGCTCCGGCAGAAATTGCAGGTTTTATAACCGCTTGTTTCCATTGATGTTTCCAAATATCATTTAAATGAAGTGCGGATTGTTTTTCTATAAAAATTGTAGGAACAATAGGAACACCCCGTTTTGCCAAATCACGTAAATAAAATTTATGCAGATTGAAAAGTATCGTATCTACCGAATTAAATACATTAATGGACAAGGCTTTCATTGTATTCAACCATTGGGCAAATTCAACGGGTTTTAAATGCGAATCCCATACAGACCGAATAACTAGCGCATCAAATTGTTGCCAATGTACTGCAGCATCGCTCCATACAACGCCAACCGCTTCAATACCCTTAGCAGCAAGTATAGGAATTAAAGCTTGTTCGCCCGGAGCCAGCTGGGGTAATGTATCGTAGGTAACTAATCCAATTTTCATGTGTAGCCAATTAAGGAATTATGCCGCAAAAGTATTTTATTTTCTAAACTTAAAAGCAGGAAATCAAGCAATACATAAGATCAAAATCTATAATTGAATTTTATTGTATAATACCTAATTTGCAAAAGGTTTAAACAACTATTCATGCACGAAATTGCGTTGGTTAAAAATATATTCACCGAATTAGAAGCCGTGTATCCCCATAAGATGCACTTAATACAGCGCATTCAATTAAAAGCAGGTGTACTAAGCAATGTGCAACCAATTTTAATGCAAAATGCTTTTTCAGCAGTTATTCAAGAAGAAAGCAAATATGCCCATATTGAATTGGAAGTGTTGGTAATACCCATCAAAATTCAATGCGAAAGTTGTCATTTAATTTCCGAAGTACAGCAGTATCGATTCATTTGCAGTTGTGGAAAACCTTGTAGAAATATAATTGAAGGAGAAGAATTATTGATTAGTGAAGTGGAGTTTATTTCAGTTGACTAATTTCAACCAACAAAATCAATTACAATAAAATATTAAAATAGTAATTATGCTTTCATCAAAACCCAAAAGTAATAGAGCACCTGTAGGAACCGTTCAATGCGAAAACACCACCTTAAATTTATTGAAAGCAAACGATTTTGTAGCTAAAGCCATTCGAGATCGTTTACCGCATTTACTCATTGTAAATATTTGTTCATCGCCGGGTAGTGGTAAAACAACTTTATTACAAGAAACCGGAAAGCGCTTAAAAGACCAATTGAATATGGCTGTTTTAGTAGGCGATCCGGAAACCGAAAGAGATGCTATTCGTTTGCGTGAAGTAGGCATGAATGCATTACAAATTGTAACTGGCGGCATGTGTCATATTGAAGCACAAATGATTTTACAAGCTTTAGATCATATTGATTTAACTGGCGTAGAAGTTTTATTTATTGAAAATGTAGGCAACTTGGTTTGTCCGGCTGCTTTTGATTTAGGAGAAGACTATCGGGTAACCATACTCGCTTCTACAGAGGGTGATGATAAACCAAAAAAATATCCACGTATGTTTTTAACCAGCGAATTGATGTTGGTTTCTAAATCCGATCTTTTACCCTATGTTCCTTTTTCTGTAGATGCAGTAACAAAAGATGCAAGAGAAGTGAATCCGGATATTGAAGTAATTTCTATATCCAGCTTAAAAGGCGATGGCATGGAGCAATGGTGCACCTGGTTATTGAATAAAGCCGAAGCAAAAAAACAGTTACAATAGTTTGTTATTATTGGCTTATAAATATTTTGTAGGATAAATTGATAGTATGAACATTCCGGATAAAGATCAACTGTTTCCGCTCGAAAATTACCAGCGGTTATGCTTTTTAAAAAATATTATTCGCAATCCCAATATCATTGTAGGCGATTACACTTATTACGACGATTTTGAAAATGTAGCCAATTTTGAAAAAAATGTAAAATATCATTTCGATTTTATTGGCGACAAATTGATTATTGGTAAGTTTTGTATGATAGCATCGGGTGTTACTTTTATCATGAATGGGGCTAATCATTTATCCGCTGCTGTTAGTGCCTATCCCTTTGCCATTTTTGGAAAAGATTGGCAAAATGCTATGGATGGAAAATCGTATCCTACTAAAGGTGATACTATAATTGGCAATGATGTTTGGATTGGCTATAACGCCACCATCATGTCCGGTGTACATATAGGTGATGGTGCTATTATTGCCACCAATGCAACCGTTACAAAAGATGTTGAACCCTATTCAATTGTTGGAGGCAATCCGGCAACATTAATCAAAAAAAGATTTAGTGAAGCGGATATCGAATGGCTTTTACAAACGCAATGGTGGAACTGGGATATCAAAAAAATCACGCAACATGTTCAACTGCTCACCAACAATTCTATTGAAGCTTTAAAAAAGATAACCTTGTAATAATTAAAAACGCCTCCCAAAACGTACATAGTTCTGGAAGGCGTACAAATTATTTTTTAAGGTATTAATCAGTATATCTATGTCCGGCATTAATCCAAGCAGTTATGGCTTGTTTTTCGGTAGCCGGCAGTTGTTGAGAAGGTGGCATTTGTGCCATTTGATAAGTAACACATGATTTGTTAATTTGATTCCAATAGCCTACCACACTACAATCTGTATCAAAATTATAACCGGCAGAATTTCCACCATTTAAATGACATCCACCACACTTCGCATTTATAATAGAACGAACTGCGGTAAACTTAGGTCCTTTTGCTACTACCGACACTGCTACTGTTTGTGTTTTTGTACAACCATTAGCATCTTTCACACCAATTAAATAATTACCTGCATTAAGTGAAGCAAATACATTACTGGTTTGATATGCACCACCATTGTTATTATAAGTAAACCCTGTAGAGCCTGTAGCTACAACTGTAATACTACCATTGTTTGCAGGTGTTACACAAGGTGTAGTATGTACAATAGTAGGCGTTAATGTAATGGCAACTCCGGCACAAGGACTAGAAGCTGTTAATACTACCTGTTTTGTACCCAAACAACCCGCTGAAGTTTTGGCAGTAACAGTATAAGTGCCAGCAGCTAAATTAGAGAATGTACCACTAGCTTGAAATGCACCGTTATTTAAACTATAAGTTAATCCTGTTCCACCGGTTGCAGTTGCAGTGATTGAACCATTTGATGCGCCGGTAGTTGGATTAACTTGTGTTGTACTAACCGTAACCGTTACACCTGTGCAAGGATTAACAGCAGTTAATATAACTTGTTTTGTACCTAAACAACCTGCAGAAGTTTTAGCAGTTACAGTATAAGTACCTGCAGCAAGATTAGAGAATGTACCACTAGCTTGAAATGCACCGTTATTTAAACTATAGGTTAATCCTGTTCCACCGGTTGCTGATGCAGTTATAGAACCATTCGATGTATTGAGTGTAGGATTTACTTGTGTTGTTGTTACCGTTATGGTTACACCGGCACAAGGATTAGTTGCACCTAGTGCTACCACTTTGGTTCCTGTACAACCATTCGAATTTTTGGCAGTAATGGTATAGTTACCTGCTGCCAAATTATTAAAAGTTCCTGATGTTTGAAAAGCACCACCATTTTTACTATATGTAAATCCACTGCCACCCGTTGCAGTTGCTGTAATGGAACCATTTGATTGTCCGGTAGTAGGATTTACTTGAGTTGTTGTAATGGCAACAGTAACACCTGCACATGGATTTACGCCATTTAAGGTTACTTGTTTTGTTCCGGTACATCCATTGCCGTTTTTAGCAGTGATGGTGTATGTACCTGCAGCCAAATTGCTAAACCCACCACTGGCTTGAAATGCCCCTCCATTGATGCTATACGTTAATCCGGTACTACCGGTAGCCGTAGCTGTAATTGAGCCATTAGATTGATTTAATGTAGGATCTACTTGTGTTGTAGCAACTACAATGTTTACGCCACTACATGGATTGTTGGTACCCACGGTTACTTGTGTAATACCCAAACAGCCTCCAGCACTTTGAGCAGCTATTGCATATACACCTGGAGCAAGGTTTGCAAAATTGCCACTATTTTGAAATGGCCCACCATTGATACTGTAATTAAAGCCCGAAGCGCCTGTAGCTGTTGCTGAAATAGAACCATTAGATTGATTGGGAGATGCATCCACTTTCGTTGCACTAACGTTAATGGTTACACCGGCACAAGGATTAAATGAACCGATGGTTACAGTAGCCGAATCGGTACAACCCATTGAATTTCTTCCTACAATTTTATAATCGGTTAATGGCGCTAATCCGGCAAAATATCCCGAATCTTTAAATGCCCCTCCATCAATACTGTATTGAAAATCTTTACCGCCGGTTGCCGTAACTGTAATGGTTCCATTTGAACTATTTAACAGCGCATCGGTTTTTGTAGTGGTAATTTTAAATTGCAAATCATCGCAATTTACCGGCAATTCGTGTTTACAACTTATAACAATGGATGTAATCATTATGAGCATCAAAGACAAAAAAACTAAAAAGGGGTTTTTCATAATATGTGATTTAAGGAGGAAGAAATTGTTCGCACTCTAGTAATACAAGAACGATGCTAATTTTTTTTAAATCAAAATTTTGAAAACTGAACCGTCTTTTTTGCTAACTCAACGGGAATATTTTAAATCTGAATGGGAAAAATAAATGAAGGAGTGCGTGGAGAAATTTATTTCCATTAAAGAAATAATAAAGAAAAATTTAATATAACCACATGGAAAATAATGCGAAGAAATTGCATTGATATGCTTGCATTAATGACGAAACTAAAAATTGTGTAGTTAAAGAAATGAATTATTTGTGAAAGGCTAATTGACTTAATGGCACGGTATATTCAATACGTTGGTTATTGGTATCATCCCAAATTTCCATTTTAACAGAGGGATCTGTTTTGGTACAATCGAAAGTGAGTAAACCAAAATGATTTTCCATCACCGGACCTTCAATTCTGTTTTTATTAGGCGCAGCAAATAACCATGTAGAAGATAATCCGCTTGCTGTAACATCATAGATTGGATATAAATTAGGGGGTGATAATTTCGAAATTTCGGCATAATGCACATCTCCGGATAAAAACATCACACCATTGGCTTGGGTACTTTTAATCAAATTCAACATCCGTTGTTGTTCAAATGGATAGTTGGCCCAAGCTTCATATCCGTTATATTCTATTCCAAATTGAGAGCCCGATCCAATTAATCTTAAATCGGCCGGCTTTTTAAATTCTCCTTCCAACCATTTCCATTGTGCTTCACCTAAAAAAACTGAATCGGATGTTGTATGTGGGGCATAATCTAATGTATAAAAATACCGTTCATCCTTGGCAAATTCGCCATTATACTTTTTTAAATCGGCTCTAAAAGTCCTGTTATCTAATAAAATTATTTGAATGCGTTTTCCACCACAATTGTAATAATAACTGGTATAAATGCCTTCATGTTGCCGCCTTTCTGAATGTAACGGTTCATTAAAAAAATTCAGAAAAATTTCTTTAGAAGCTTTTTTGAAAGGATAATTTCTTCCGGCATCATTTGATCCAAAATCATGATCATCCCAAGTGGCAATGATGGGTACCTTTTTTTTCAAACGCTGGTAGGTTGGCTTGGCCGCAAGCTTTGCATATTGTGCTTTTAAGGTATCCATATTATCGGTATCTCCGTAAATATTATCGCCTAAAAAAACAAATAAGTTGGGTTGATGTTGTACAATAACATCGAATATAGGTAGCGGATGATCTTGATGCCCGCAAGATCCAAAGGCTATTTTGTACACCGATTTTTGTGCATGTACATTGGAATACATCAAAATACAAATCCTTTTAAGGAGCAAGCTTTTTTCACGGCAGTAAAATTTGAAATAAAGTTAGGTTGAATTACAAACTTGTTACTACCATTTATTCTAACAGATAATACAAACCCAATAAAATCAAAATTATTGCAATAGATGTTAA
>JBMOEQ010000186.1:0-6589 GCA_049314655.1 Ferruginibacter sp.
ACAAACCTATTATCCGCATTGGAAATATACTGTAAATGGAAATACACAAGCGATGGAGAAAGAAGGTATTAATTTCATGAAAGTTCCATTAGCTGCAGGTTCCAATAATGTGCAACTTACTTTTGATGTTCGATGGCTTTGGAAGTATATTTTTATAAGTTTGAGCACTTTATTGATACTATTATTCCTTCTTATTAAAGGAACTTATTTCAATAAAAAAAAGCATTAAATTAATTTGCCTTTCATGGCAACGGCAACTGCTTCATCCATTACTCTTTCGGCATAGGGACGAGAAATATCATTTAAAGTTTCAATTTTTAGATGAATCAAATCTTTATCATCCATTGTTATAGCCAATTGAAGAGCCTGTATGGCATCTGCAGTTTGTATCAGTTCTTCTTGAGTTAAATACTTCGAATGCTTTTGAATAAATTTTCCTGTGGTTTCTAATATTTGTTCGCCTTCTGTTTTAGCTTCTACCAAGGCACGGATAGCAATATCTTCTTTTGCATGGGTGATAGAATCCATAAGCATTTTTTCAACATCACTATCGCTAAGTTCGAGTTGTGGTTTAACTTCAATACTTTGTTCAATACCGCTTCTTAATTCTTTTGCTTTTACCACTAAAATCCCATCCGCATTTATTAAAAAACTTACTTCTACTTTAGGTAAACCGGCGGGCATAGCAGGAATTCCGGTTAAGTTAAATTCGGCCAATTTACGGTTGTCTTTTACCAAATCTCTTTCGCCTTGAAACACAGATATTTTGATACCGCTTTGTCCATCTTTGTAGGTTGTATATTGTTTTGCAACTTTATTAGGAATTTTAGAATTGCGTGGAATAAGCACTTCCATAAGTCCGCCCATCGTTTCAATACCTAATGATAAAGGTGTAATATCTAACAGTAAAAAATCTTTATTATTCCCCGCTAAAATATCTGCTTGAATGGCTGCACCTAAAGCCACTACTTCATCCGGATTTACACTATCATTAACCGGCTTTCCAAAAAATGTACTAACAGCCGAATTTACTAAGGGCACGCGTGTACTTCCGCCTACCATTACAATTGTTTCAATATCTGAAATTTTTAATGCAGCATCTTTTAATGCCGATTGGCAACATTGGATGGTTTTATCCACCAATGGCTGTATAAGGGTGTTAAATGTATTTTTATCGATGAACAGTTTATCACCATTTAAATCTGTTTCATAAAATTCTAGAGTAGACAATGTTTTTTTAGCTTCTTCAGCTTTAATGCGAATGGCTTGAGCAAAAGATTTATTTTCAATCAAATCGGCATCCGTTAAACCGGCTTGTTGTAACCAATACTTTACAATTGCATGGTCCATATCATCGCCCCCTAAATAAGTATCACCATTGGTAGATAATACTTCAAAGATGCCATTATTGATTTTTAAAATAGAAATATCAAATGTGCCGCCGCCCAAATCATACACTGCAATGGATTTTTCTTCGGTATTTGAAAGGCCCATACCATAAGCTAAACTAGCCGCAGTAGGTTCGTTTACAATACGCAAAACTTCTAATCCAGCCAATTTCCCGGCATCACGAGTAGCTTGCCTTTGCGCATCATTAAAATATGCAGGAACAGTAATAACCGCTTTATTAACCGGCGTTTTAAGAATATGCTCGGCGCGTTGTTTTAATTCTCTGAGGATGAAAGAAGATAAATCTACCGGGGAATAAAATTTTTCGCCCACTTGAACTTTTACTAAAGATTCCGTATTGTCGTCGATTACTTTATAGGCAAAGAAACCTGCATTGGCTTTTATTTCATTGTAAGATTTACCCATTAAACGCTTGGCCGAAAATATGGTTCTACTCGGCTCGGTGATAAGCATTTCCTTGGCCTTGTCGCCTACCGTAATATTTGCAAATTCATCAAAATGAATCACAGATGGTACGAGGGCACCGGAATTGTGTTCTTTTAAAACAGTTGGCTTTTTGGTATCCGGATGAATGATAGCTACCAAACTATTGGTTGTACCTAAGTCTATTCCTACTATAATTTCTTCTTGTTGTAAACTTCCTGTTGAAAGATTAATGCCAATTTTTGCCATACAATACCCGGCGTAGTTTTATAACGCGCTGCAAAATTAACAAATAAAGCAGGGCGAGTGTTTGGTAAAGGTTTCGAAATTAGAAAATAGATCAGGCATAAACATAAAAAAGCCCCGCTTTATGCGGGGCTATATCATTAAGCTCTTTGTTTTGCAGGGGCTTTTTTCTTTACTTTTTTCAATGCAGCTTCTAATGCTTTACTGATTTCTTCGTAAGTAACCTTTCCATTATAGCGCTCGCCATTGATAAAAAACGTAGGTACATCTTTTACGCCACGGTTCATTCCTTCTTTGATGTCGCCTTGTACCTGCCAACCATAAGTTGCATTTACCAATTCATCTAAAAAATGTCTGTTTTGTACACCGGCTTCTTTGCTATGTAATTTTAAACTGGTTGTGCCCAAATTACGACGGTTAGCAAAAAGAATGTTGTGCATTTCCCAGAATTTGCCATTTTGAGCAGTTGCTACAGCAGCTTCACCGGCTTTTAAACTTCTTTGGTGAATATTTACCATTGGAAAATGACGGAAATTGAAACGCACTTTTCCTTCAAACTCTTGTAGTACTTTCTTTACAACTTCATTCGCTTTTGCACACACTTCACTTTCATATTCGCCAAATTCTTCTAAGGTTACAGGAGCATTGATATCTCCAACAAATACATCTCTAGGTTCTATAATATCTACAACTTCCTTTTTAAATGCCATATTTTATTAATTTTTATTGTATTGAATTTTAATGCGATGAATGAGAGATTGTATATCGGGTCTCAAATATTTCATTTTTGAATAACGATGAAGGTAATAAAATTTAGTTCTAATTCACAACCATTCAAAAAAAAATTGACGAATTTGAAAAAAAGACATGATTATCAACAACTTAAACCTTACATATTATTCACATTGAAAAATAGGTTAACATTTCTTTCACTAAACCGGTTTCTTATCTGCTATGGCTTCATTTCTAAAAACCACCATTCCATCAAAAACATCTACCATAACTGGTTTCGATTTGTCGATGTCTCCGGCTAGAATACGCTTACTCAATTGATTTACAATTTCTTTTTGAATCAATCGCTTTAATGGGCGAGCTCCAAATTGCGTATCGTAACCATTTTCGGCTAAGTAATCCAAAGCATAATCACTGAATTTCAATTGTATTCCTGTTTCGGCAACCAATTTTACCAGGTTTTGCAGTTGGATGGTGATGATTCCCTTGATTTCCTTTTTCAATAAGGGTTGAAACATGATGACTTCATCTACCCTGTTCAAAAACTCTGGACGAATAGTTTGTTTTAACAAATTCATCACTTCTACCTTGGTAGATTCTACAATTTCTTCTCGATTAACTTCATTGATTTTTTCGAAATTTTCTTGGATGATAGGACTACCTAAATTGCTCGTCATTATAATAATGGTGTTTTTAAAATTCACCATTCTTCCTTTATTATCGGTTAACCTACCGTCATCTAACACTTGAAGCAAAATATTGAATACATCGGGATGCGCTTTTTCAATTTCATCCAACAATACTACACTATAGGGCTTTCTTCTTACGGCTTCGGTAAGTTGTCCGCCTTCATCGTATCCTACATATCCGGGAGGTGCACCAATTAATCGGCTTACGGTATGTTTTTCTTGATACTCACTCATATCAATTCTTGTCATCATCGTATCATCGTCGAAAAGATATTCGGCCAAGGCTTTTGCCAATTCGGTTTTACCAACACCGGTAGTTCCAAGAAATATGAATGAACCGATGGGCTTTTTAGGATCTTGTAAACCAGCTCTGCTTCTACGTATGGCATCACTTACTGCTTCTATTGCTTCTTCTTGTCCTACTACCCTTTTATGCAATTCCGTTTCTAAATTCAATAATTTTTCGCGGTCGCTTTGCAACATTTTCATTACTGGAATACCGGTAGCTTTAGAAATATTGGCGGCAATATCTTCTGCATCTACTTCTTCTTTAAGTAATCTTCTTTCGCTGATATCATCTAACAATCCGGTTTGATCGGCTATGATTTTTTCTTGTTGCTGAACTTTACCATATCTAATTTCTGCAACCCTTCCATAATCGCCTTCACGCTCGGCCTTTTCGGCTTCTGTTTTCAACTGTTCAATAGCCGCTTTAGCCGTTTGAATTTTATCCACCACTTCTTTTTCTTGTTGCCATTTAGCTTTAAACGTATCTCTATGCACCGCCAAATTTGAGATTTCGGTATTGAGTTCTTTTAATTTTACTTCATCATTTTCTCTTTTGATGGCTTCTCTTTCAATTTCGAGTTGACGAATTTGACGTTCTAATTTATCTAATTCTTCGGGCATAGAATTCATCTCTAACCGAAGTTTGGCGGCACTTTCATCAATCAAGTCGATGGCTTTATCGGGTAAAAAACGATCAGTAATATAACGATGTGATAATTCTACTGCAGCAATAATTGCTTCATCTTTAATTCTAACATGGTGATAGGTTTCGTACCTGTCTTTTAATCCACGTAAAATAGACACAGCATCTTCAACAGAAGGTTCATCTATCATTACTTTTTGAAACCTTCTTTCAAGGGCTTTATCCTTTTCAAAAAACTTTTGATATTCATTGAGTGTAGTAGCACCAATGGCCCTCAGTTCGCCCCTAGCTAAAGCAGGTTTTAAAATATTGGCTGCATCCATTGCCCCATCGCCGCCACCTGCACCTACGAGTGTATGAATTTCATCTATAAATAAGATGATTTCTCCATCACTGGTTGCTACTTCTTTAACTACCGCTTTTAATCTTTCTTCAAACTCGCCTTTATATTTTGCGCCGGCAATTAATTGTCCCATATCCAAAGCAAAAATCACTTTCGATTTTAAGTTATCAGGCACATCGCCATTAACTATACGCATAGCTAAACCTTCGGCAATAGCTGTTTTACCAACGCCTGGTTCGCCCACTAATATGGGATTGTTTTTACTTCTTCGCGATAAAATATGTAAGGTTCTTCTAATTTCTTCATCACGTCCAATAACAGGATCTAATTTTCCTGCACGGGCCATTTCATTTAAGTTTTTGGCATATTTATTTAATGCATTAAACTCCTGACTTTGGGTTTGAGAATTTACTGTACTACCCTTCCTTAATTCATGAATAGCAGCGAGTAACCCCTTTTCAGTTAACCCGGCATCTTTCAACAATTTGGCCGAATTATCGGATCCTTGTAGAAGTGCCAATAATAAATGCTCTACACTAACAAATTCATCTTTAAAAGACTTCAATGCAGCAGTAGCTTTTAACACCAATGTATTAAAATCTCTACTGATGGTTTGTGCAGGTTCGCCACTTTGAATTTTAGGCAATTTCTGTATACTCTCTTCTGTTTTTGTTTTTAAGAAAGGAATATTCACATTATTTTTCTTCAATAGAAATTCTACAGAAGAATCTACATCATCTAACAATGCCTTCAATAAATGTTCTGTTTCAATATTGGGGTTAGTAGCATTAAACGCAAGCTGTTGTGCTTGGGTAATGATTTCCTGTGCTTTAATGGTAAAATTATTCAGATTCATGGTGTGTAATTTTATATTTAAAAAGAAATTTCATGTTTTTACTTCCTTTTACAATAGCACGGAAGGCGAAAAATGAAATACCTTTAAACTTATGCGGCAAATGATAATCCAAAGCAAAAAATCAGCAAATATGTCGGTAAATCTTATATTAATCTGTCGCAAATGCACATTCTTAATTGCTTTACTGCTAATTCAGCAGATATGTTTGGGTCAACAAGCTTTTGAACCCGTTAAACAATGGCTTAAAAACAACTTAGATGAAATGGGTGGAAGAGCTGTTTTATTAATTTATAAAGATGGAAAAATCTTATACCAACAAGTTGAAAACGATTTAAGTCGCAGACAAAGAATGGTAAACCGAATAATCAGTAAAAAATTAAAATCACAAAATACCGAAACCGAAGATTTCTCTCTACAATCTAAGCAACCTATTGCCAGTTGTAGTAAATGGCTGAGTGCAGCTTTGGTGATGACATTTGTAGATGAAGGAAAATTATCATTAGAAGATTCTGTAGGCAAATACTTACCTTATATGACTTCTTATGGAAAAGGAGGAATAAAGATTTGGCATTGTTTAGCACATTTAACCGGCATCAAAACAGGGTCGTTAAAAGAAAGCATTAAGATTACATCAACTGCTTCATCAATGGACGATGCCATAAAAGCATTTGCGGCTTTACCATTTGAAGGAAAACCCGGCAAAACCTTTCATTACAGTAATACCGGATTACAAATTACCGCCGCAGTAATTGAAAAAATTAGTGGTAAAGATTTTAGAACCTTATTTCAAGAAAGAATTGCGCTGCCTTGTGAAATGAACCAAACTGATTTTGGAACCGGCAATATTCCTTTACCTGCAGGAGGTGCAAGAAGTACACCTGAAGACTATATACATTTCTTAAGTATGATTTTGAACAAAGGAAAATTTAATGGCAAACAAGTGTTAAGTGAACAAGCAG
>JBMOEQ010000187.1:0-6570 GCA_049314655.1 Ferruginibacter sp.
CCAAACTTGGAAAACTCAATATCATGTTCGCAATATAATGGATCGATTGTATACCAATGCGCCGGATGGATTATGTGGCGATGAAGACAACGGACAAACATCGGCATGGTATGTATTTTCGGCATTGGGTTTTTATCCGGTTTGTCCGGGTAGCAACCAATATGTAATAGGAACGCCTTTGTTCAAAAAAGCAAGTGTACATTTTTCCAATGGAAACATACTACATATTGATGCTCCTCAAAATAGCAAAGAAAACATGTATATACAATCTTTACGTTTCAACCATCAAATACAGGAAGCCAATTATTTTACACACCAAGATTTAATCAAAGGTGGAAATATTACATTTGATCTAACTTCAACGCCTAATTATAATAGAGGTATTGAAGCTAAATTTTTTCCTTTTTCAATTACAAATTCAAAATAATAAAATAGGTTTTTTAGGGATGCAATAAATTGATTGCAGGCACATTTCTAATCTTCTTTACTACCCTTATCACCAACAAACCAATCTTCCTTATTTTTAAAAAGCACATTAAATGTAGTGAGTGATCCATAACAACGCGTAATGTATTGTTGGATGTTTACTTTTTCTTCGTCGCTTAATTTTTTATTGCTGTTTACATTTTGTTCCAGCACCCTCAAACGATCGCGAAGCATAACAATTTTATGGAAGAAATCTTCAATAGGAATTTCTTTTGCTTTTTGACTTTTATCGGCAGGTTGCAATAACATAGTTCCGCCACGCCAACGATCTCCAAGCGCAACATCTTCTGTTAGTCCACCCCATAAACGTAAAATTTTCAACAATGATTTTTCTGTTTCCGAAACGGTTTCAATTTCTACACTCGCATTTTCGGGAATGATTTCATCGAGCTGGTCATCGTTTTTATCTACTTCTTTTATACCATGATGAATAAAGGAAATAAGATAAGTTGCATATCTAACGCCAATGATAACACCGGGCCCAAATTGTGTATGTTGTAAACGGGTTCCCACACCAAGGGTAAGTTGATCCATAAGAAAATGTTTTTCCAAATTTATTTATTCTTGTTGATAAAATTGGATTGGCTTTTAAAACGGGAAATACAAAAGCGCGAATTACTTGGTTGTTTTTTGTTGTTCCATCAATTCCTTTGCCCTTTTGAATTCATACGAAGCATTGAGGATATATTGATAAAATTCTATCAAATCGCTTTCGGTAGCAAATTCATATTTAGGCCGATATATTTTCATGAAATTTTCCAAATCTTTGCCTTGAAATTGGGTGATTCTTTTCACCAACATTTTATTGAATTTATAATCTACATAACGATCTTGCTCTTGTTCTAATAAACGCTCTTGCATTTTGCGCATTTGTTTGTTGCGCCTAAAACGAAACATATTGATGAATTCGGCAAGGTCCATCCCAACTGCCCCTGTAGCCGGATTAATACTACTGGCTACACCAGGTTTTTTATAATTAAAAATTTGCGCATATCGTTCCCTGTTGTTTACCGAATCTTGTCGATACGATTTTGTATTTACCCTAACTTCCTTAAGCTGGCGGTATTTTTCTTTTTGTTGAATATGTAGGGCTATATCAAAACTTTGATAACTGTTTAAATTACTTGTAGCAAACTTTAAGGTAGCTTTATCACGATACGAAAAGCAAAGCGAATCTATTTTAGCAATGGATATACTGTATCTACCAAGCGAATCTGTAAAAGCAACTTCGCCGGCTAAATTTTTTACTTCAACCCCTTCAACAGGATAAATTTTAGTAGAATCGTAAACAGTTCCACTGATTTTATACTGCGCCTGTGATACAACAGGTAGCATTATTCCCAATAGATAAAAAAAGTATTTGTAGTAAGCCGTCAAACTGTAAGTTTAATTTAGCATACAATGATAAAGTATTTAGCTATAACGCGTAATCAACAAAATGGTTTTAACGGTATTTTATCAACGCTCTAAATTAATTTCTTATAAAACAAATGAAACCGCTGCAGCAGCAGTTGGGTTTAAATTAGGGAAAATGGTTTTGCCGGTAGAAGCATCATCGTAATCATTAGAGAAATAGGCATCTCCATATGCTCTTACATATATGGTAGCGCCACTCAAATACCCGGCTGCCAACAAATCGGCCTTGGATACAATGATTGAACCTGTTGCAGATCGAACGGTATATACCGGACTGTAAGTTTGATAATTGGTTCCGCTGATGCTATTTTGTGTGCTATAGAAAAATCTTACTCCTCGGGTTGAAGCGCCGGTTGCAACCGGACTAATGGTAACGGTTAAAAAAACAGAATCAACATTTGTTGTAACGGCAATAGTAGAAACACTGGTAGTTGATATTTTGCCCAATGTTTTTCCAGGCACATTAGCCGAGCTGGATGCTGTGCCATTATGAACAAACCCTTTTAATTTAAAATTTCCGTAATCGGCTTTGCTGTAGGTAAGGTTATACGTGTCGTTAGGAACATTGTCGAAACTAAATTGTCCAGATGCATTGGTTACAGCAGTAAAGGCTGTACCATCAATAGTAACGGTCATGCCTTCGGGGGTGAGTGCAGTGGTTCTATCATCGTATAAGGTTACGGTGCCCAATATTTTTCCTGCATTACTGGGTGGGTTATTGCTACTGTCTTTTTTACAACTTGAAATAACGAGCGCCAACATCAAAATCATCCAAACGGGTAGAAGCAATTTTTTCATATAAATAGAGGTTGTTGGTTAGAAGGGTAAATGTACAAACCTAAAATTATTTATGCAACAGTTACAACCGATTCAATTACCGGTGCAAAATGTTGATGTTCTAAAGTATGGATTTTGGCAGCTAAAGTTTCGGGTGTATCTAAAGGTGTAACCGTACAGTTAAATTGAGCAATATGAGGCCCATGGTCGTACAATTCATCTACATAATGAATGGTAATGCCACTTTCTTTTTCTTGAGCAGCAATTACGGATTCGTGTACATGATGACCGTACATGCCTTTACCGCCAAATTTGGGTAAGAGGGCAGGGTGAATATTGATGATTTTATTCGGAAAGGCTTTAATGAGTGTGGTAGGAATTTTCCATAAAAATCCTGCTAAAACAATAAAGTGAATAGACTTACTTTTTAATGCATCTGCAACACTGTTTGCTGAATTGAACTCGGGCTTATTAATTATAAGTACTTCAATATTGGCTTTTTCTGCTATTCCAATAACACCGGCTTGGGTATTATTAGTTACCACTAATTGTACTTTAATAAAGGGATGGTGTTGAAAATAGGCAATGATTTTTGCTGCATTTGAACCGGCGCCACTCGCAAAAATGGCTATATGTTTTACTTCAGGGACTTTTTTTTTAAATCTTTTTGAAATTTTTTGAAGGTATTTTTTAAAAAAGGTGAACTGTCCCATTGGTATGCTAATTACTAATACACAAATCGGCCATAATAAAGTAACCAATATGATATATAAAAAAACCCAAAGTATACCTCCTTCTAAACCAAATGTATTAAGGATTTTTCTGCCTAAATAACCACAACTGCTTCCCCCAATAGCAAATGTAATAATGATGAGCAAAAGGTTAAAGCCATTTACCCCCCAGCGTTGTTTTAGCTTTTCTAACATTTGGCAAAAGTGGCGCAAAAATTTGTATAAAATACATCTTCAACTAAAAAAGCCCCAGAATTTCGTACTGTTTACAAATACATGACAAATACCTTGCAACTGTTCAAACAATCGGCTGAAAATCAAGCCAGATGCGGAAAAATTTTTTTTCCGAATGTTGATATATTGTCAGTATCGTTACTTATTTTTGCAGCCAAAGAAGGATATTTTTCCACATTAGACACCCTGCAAAAGTGTATGATTTTCAATAGAAAAATTCATAGTAGCCTCATCGCTGCTATAGTGCTAATTGCTTCATTATCATTAAGTAACAACAGTTTTGCTGCCGATGGTGAGGCGCTGTTTAAAGCCAATTGTGCCAGCTGTCATAAGCCTTTAGAGGATTATACCGGGCCTATGCTGCAAGGCGCCAGGAAGCGAGCCCCAACTCCAGAATGGACGATAAAATGGGTAAACAATGTAAATTCTATGCTCGAAACCGATGCTTATGCTAAAGCGCTTTTGGCAAAGTATGGTGGCGTAAAAATGACTCAATTTAACCTGAAAGAGGAAGAAATTGTTGCCATTTTAGATTATGCAGATAATTACAAAGCACCGGTACCTGTAGCTAACCCAAATGCTACAGCAGGAGCGCCTCAAGGAGACAACTCCTTATTATTTGGCATTCTTACTTTAATCCTTGCTGTTGTTGCCTTCATCTTATTACAAGTAAATAGCAGTTTACGTAAGATTACTGATGAAAAAGATGGTATTCTTCGTAGCGAGCCTGTTCCATTCTACCGCAACAAAACCTATTTAATGATGGTGGTTTTGGTACTTTTTGCTACCGGTGGTTATATGACTATCAATGCTGCAATAGGCTTGGGTCGTTCAAAAGATTATCAACCCGAACAACCTATTTATTATTCTCATAAAGTGCATGCCGGAACAAACCAAATCAGTTGTTTATACTGCCACGGTGGAGCTCAAGATAGCAAGCATGCAAATATCCCTTCTGTAAATACCTGTATGAATTGTCATATAGCTATTAAAGAATACAAAGGCGATCCAATTGTTCGTGAAGATGGAACTGCAGTTAATGGTACGGCAGAAATTCAAAAATTATACCAATACGCAGGATGGAATCCGGATACAAAAACTTACGATCGTCCGGGCAAACCTATCGAATGGGTGCGTGTTCACAGTTTACCCGATCATGTGTATTTTAACCATAGCCAACACGTAAAAGTAGGTAAGCAAAATTGTCAAACTTGCCATGGCAACATTCAAGAAATGCCTGAAGTGTACCAATTTAGCGATTTAAGCATGGGATGGTGTATCAATTGTCACCGCGAAAGCAAAGTAGACTTTTACAACAAAGAAACCGGAGAAGGCAATAAGTTTTACAGCATTTACGAAAAATTCCATACCGATATCAAATCCGGCAAAATGGATAGCGTAACGGTTGAAAAAATTGGTGGAACGGAATGTCAGAAATGTCACTATTAATATAATCAGCTTTATAAATCATAGGCTGTTGTTTTCCTAAGTGAATCAATATCTTGGAACAATAGTACAGCCCATACCGAATAATCATATTTATGGAAAAAAAGTACTGGCAAAATTTTGGAGAATTAAACCAAACAGAAGCCTTTCAGCAAGCTGCTAAAGACGAATTTAATGAGCCGTTGCTGCCGCTGGAAGACCTGGATGATAAAGGTATTTTAGATGCCAAAACGCCGCGTAGGGATTTTCTTAAATACCTGGGCTTTAGCACTGCCGCTGCAACTTTAGCAGCAAGTTGCGAAATTCCGGTACGTAAAACAGTTCCTTATCTGCATAAGCCCGAGGATGTTATTCCGGGTGTTGCAAATTATTATGCTTCTACTTATGTTAATGAAGGTGATGTTGTACCGGTTGTAGTAAAACAACGCGATGGTCGCCCAATTAAAATAGAAGGTAACGAAAAAGCTACTTTAACAAACGGTGGTACCAGTGCAAGAGCGCAAGCTTCCGTATTAGATTTATACGATACTACTCGTTTACGCTTTCCCATGCAAAACGATGGCAAAGCATTTAAAGAAGTATCAACTTTCGATGCTTTCGATAAAATGATTGCTACAGCAATGGCTGGCGTTGCCGGTAAACCTGCTGTTGTTCTCTCTTCTACCATTACTTCGCCTTCTACCAATCAAATCATTGCAGAATTTATTGCAAAATATCCGGGTAGCAAACATGTTCAATATGATGCCATCAGTTATAATGGTATGTTATTGGCCAATGAAGCATGTTATGGTAAAAAAGCTATTCCTTCTTACCATTTCGATAATGCAAAAGTAATTGTAAGCTTGGATGCCGATTTCTTAGGAACTTGGTTAAGTCCGGTTGAATTCTCTGCTCAATATGCTAAAAATCGTAAGATCAATAGCGCTAAACCCGAAATGAGCCGTCATTTCCATTTTGAAGGTTCATTAAGTTTAACCGGAAGTAATGCAGATGATCGTTTCATGCACAAGCCTTCCGAAACCGGAGCAGTTGCTTTGTCTTTGTTGGCAAAATTAGGCGGATCGGTTGCAGCACCTTCAATTGCAGATGCTGACCTTAAAAAAGGCATTGATACTGCGGCTACAGCTTTATTGGCTCACAAAGGTGCAGCTTTAGTAGTGAGTGGAAGTAATGATGTAAATGTTCAAGTAATTGTTAATGCCATCAACGAATTAATTGGCGCTAATGGCACTACAATAAACTGGGCGATCACTTCAAACTATCGTAAAGGAGCAGATGCTGATATTATTAAATTAATCGACGAAATGAATGCCGGCCAAATTGGTGCGGTACTCGTATACGATACCAACCCGGTATATACTTATGCCGATGGTAAGAAATTTGCCGAAGCTTTGAAAAAAGTGCCGGTAAGTATTTCTTTCAATGATACTATGAACGAAACTACTGAAGTATGTAAATTCAGTATTCCTGCACACCATTG
>JBMOEQ010000188.1:0-6549 GCA_049314655.1 Ferruginibacter sp.
TTGATTTGGATGAGGATTTTAAAAACGGGAGTAAAAATTGACTTCCTTTTCTAAAAATGGGAAAGTTGGCGAGTTAGTCTAAAATTTGGAATACAGTGCAATACATGGAAAAATAAGACCATCTATAAAAAGCTAATGTGTTGATTATTAGAAAGATGGTGGAGTGGCACGGAAATAGACTTAATAGAACCAAACCACAGAGAATGCAAAAAAAATCTGCAAAGCTTACAATCAAATTTCTAATAGTTAGTACAATAATGCTGCTATTATTAATGTTTACCTTTTCTACAACAACTTCGGCACAACAAATACTTATTCAGCAAAGAAGTAATTTGGTAATGAAGGGCAATGTGCATTTAGTTGTACATAACGCAGCTTTTACTAATAATGGAACTTTTGTTGCCGCACAAAGTACCGTTAAGTTTACCGGAAACAGCGATACTACTGCTGCGCATATTGCGGGAACTGCTGTGAGTAATTTCAATAATTTATCGGTTAGTAAATACAATAATGGTATAGCATTAAAATCGGCTGTATCGGTAGCCAATACATTAACAGTAGATGGCGGTAAATTATATACCGATAGCAATCTTACATTAAAATCTACCGAAAGCATTACCGCAAGAGTAGCACCGGTACCAACAGGGTCTGATATCATTGGTAAAACAATGGTTGAAAGATATGTGCCATCTCGTAGAGCTTGGAGATTGGCAACGGCTCCGGTTACAGCATCCAATAGCATATTTAATGCTTGGCAAAATGGTGGTGTTTACGAACCCAATAAAGGCACTTTAGTAACGGCTCCGGGCGCAACAGGCGCTGCAGGAAATGGATTGGATGTTAGTCCGCTGAATAATATTTCAATGAGAAGATGGAGTGCAGCCCTTCAAAATTTTGATAATGTAACCAATACGCATGTGGCCATTTCTACAGGCAATACAGGAAGAGCAGATAATACCGGTTATTTCATTTTTGTAAGAGGCGATAGAGATCCTGTAAATTTTTCGGCTGTTAATACCAACAATACAACATTAACCAGCACCGGACAATTACAAATTGGTGCACAAACATTTAACGCAGCAACAACAGCCGGTGGTTATACTTTAATTGGTAATCCTTATGCATCTCCAATAGATTTTAATTTAACATCTAAAACCAATTTAGTAAACAGGTTTTATGTTTGGGATCCAAAAATTAATGTGTTAGGCGGATATGTAATGATTGATGATTTAGATAATAATGGCGTATTTATTAAGTCGGTTATTCCTAGCGATCAAAATCAGGAAATTCAATCGGGACAAGCATTTTTTGTACAAACCAACAGTGCAGGTGCTGCTTCAATTACGATTAATGAAAGTAACAAAACAACCAATAATATTAATACTACCGGATTTAGACCAACATCGCCCAATACTCCGGCAACGGCAACATCGGGCTTTATGTTTGTAAATTTATATTTACCCAATACCGATGGTACACGTTTATTAGGTGATGGCATTTTTGCAGAATTTAATGCAAATTATAAGGATGCAGTTTTATTAGAAGATGCCGTTAAGTTTACCAATACCAACGAAAATTTAGGCTTATTAAGATATGGTACAACATTGGCTGCAGAAAGACGCCCTGCATTAAATCAACAAGACACTTTGTATTTAAGAATATGGAAACTTACTGCAAGAAATTACAGTTTTGAGTTTTTACCCGAAAATTTAAATGCGCCGGGTATGCAGGCTTTTTTAGAAGATAGTTATTTGAATACCAGTACACCATTGAGTTTAACTACGTCTTCGGTTATCAACTTTGATGTTACATCGGTTGCTGCTTCTTATGCTATTGGTCGTTTTAAAATTGTATTTAAAACCATTGCAACAGTATTGCCGGTTACTATAACAAGCGTTAAAGCATTTGAATTGAATAAGGATATTGCAGTAGAGTGGACGGTAGAAAATGAAATCAATATGTTGAAATACGATGTAGAAACTTCAACCAATGGTTCGGTATTTACTTTTGCAGGAACAGTGCAGGTGCAAGGCAATCAACAAGCGTTTAACAGTTACCGCTGGGTAGATGTTCAGCCTTTAGCAGGCATACATTATTACCGTATTAAAACATACGATCGTAGTGGAAAAATCAATTACTCTACAATTGTAAAAGTACAATTAGGTAAGGCTACAAGTGGTATGGTAGTATATCCTAATCCGGTTCAAAATAATAGCATTCATGTAATGATGCAACAACCAACAGCCGGAAAGTATGCGGTACAATTAACCAATGCAATTGGACAAGTTTTATACAACAAAACCATACAAGTAACAGCAGGAAGCAGTACGTATACAATAGAGCCGGCAACACATTTAGTAAGTGGAATGTATCAATTAGAAATAGTGAGTGAAATGGGTGTGAAGCAAGTATTGCAAGTAGTGGTTGAATAAATTTTCATTTTTCTGTGGTTGGAAAAATAGCTGATGTACATTATCGATAAGATAGATTTGAGAAAAGAAAGATTTTGTACAAAGGCACTAAAAAAGCGCAACGATGATGTTTGCGCTTTTTTAGTTGTTGATACTGCTTTATAAATTATAGCTGGTGGCTAGTTCTTTTAGTTCGAGTAAATTGGTTACACTGAGTTTTTCGAATAAGCGAGATTTGTGTGTGCCCACTGTTGATATTTGTATGTTGATAGATTTTGAAATATCACTGATGGTTTGTCCGCCTAATAATAGTTTGGCAATTTCAAATTCTCTTGCCGATAAGCGATTAAACGGATTATCGGATTTCCCTTTTGAATAATCGTTGGCTAAAACCATTGCCAAATTTTCGCTTACATATTTTCTGTTTTCCAATACTTGATTGATGGCTCTGTTTAATTCTTGCAGCGGTGCATCTTTAGAAACAAAACCTCTAGCACCGGCTTTTAAATATCTTTTTGCATAAATATTTTCGGCACTCATTGAAAACATCAATACTTTAAAATCGGGATAATTTTCATGAATGTATTCCATTAATGCCAACGAATCGGTATTGGGCATTTGGATATCGAGCATAATTAAATCGAACTGCTTTTTAGATAAACAAGCCTTTGCTTCCTCGCCATTAGAAGCTTCCATGATTTCGCAAGGCTTAAAATATTCTTGCATCATCATTTTTAAACCGGAACGCACAACAACATGGTCATCTACGAGAAGGAATTGTTTCATATTAGGGTAATAATTTATATTTAAAGGTAGGAATGACAGGTTTATTAATTTATAGTCATTCTTCTATATACTGTAGAATAATAATTGATAGTTTTTAAACGGATTAAAATCTATCGCCCAATAATTGTACCATAAAGCTTTAAATTATTTTTATGGTCAGAAATGTAGTAAAATGCTTTTGGGTTAACTTCGTAGTGTATGTCTAAGTTTTTAATTATAGGGTTAGGAAATATAGGTGAGCAGTATGCCCATACAAGGCACAATATTGGGTTTGATGTGGTTAATGCATTGGTTTCCAAGCATGGGGCAAGTTTTAGAAACGATCGGTTGGCTTATGTTGCCGAGTTTAAATTGAAAGGCAAGCAGTTTATTTGTATTTGTCCTACCACTTTTATGAACCTTAGTGGCAAAGCCTTTAAATATTGGATGGACAAAGAGAAAGTTCCTGTAAATCAAACACTTACTATTGTAGATGACTTGGCATTACCGATAGAAAAGTTACGGATTAGGCCTTCGGGTTCGGATGCGGGACATAATGGGTTAAAGGATATTCAGTTGGTGTTGGGGAATGATCAATATCCGCGTTTACGGTTTGGTATAGGCAGCGATTTTCCTAAGGGACGCCAAGCCGATTATGTTTTGGGAAAGTGGAAACCTGCAGAAGTACCCATTGTTCAGCAAAAAATAGATAAGTCGGTAGAAGCTATAGAGCAGTTTGCCTTGGTAGGTATTGAGCCGGTTATGAATACTATAAATAAGTGGTCGCTTTAAACTTTATTGAATTCATAACCAACACATAATTTTTTTTATTAAGGCATTTCTTTATATTCGCTCTCTTAAGCTGCTATCCTTTTAATATCAATACCATGAAAATAATTTGTGTTGGCCGTAATTATGCGGCGCATGCCAAAGAGCTTGGCAACGACATACCGGACGAACCTGTGATTTTCATGAAGCCGAAAAGTGCTTTATTGCAGAGTCATACCCCGTTCTATTATCCCGAGTTTACGAACGAATTGCACTATGAATGTGAGTTGGTGTTGCGTGTTTCAAAGAATGGTAAATACATTCAAGAGCGCCATGCTTCTAATTATTATAACGGCATTACTGTAGGGATAGATTTTACTGCACGTGATATTCAAAATGACCTAATAGCCAAAGGATTGCCTTGGGAAAAAGCCAAAGCATTTGATAATTCGGCTACTGTGGGCAAGTTTTTAGACATTACCCCAACTTTAAATAAAAAGAACATCAACTTTTCTTTTCAAAAAAATAAGGAGTTGGTACAACAAGGAAATTCGGGCAATATGATTTTTGGATTCGATTCTATCATTGCGCATATTTCTAATTATTTTTCATTAAATATCGGCGATCTTATTTTCACCGGAACACCTGCAGGCGTAGGCGAATGTGTAGTAGGAGATGAGTTGGAAGGATTTATTGAAAATGAAATGTTGTTAAAGATGGAAGTGAAATAAGTTTCGCATCTCGTTCTATTAATTTCTTCTCTTAAGCTATTTTTGTTGCATGCCAGATCATCATGTATTGCTTGATGCTTACCGTTATTTATGTACCGCAAGGGCAATGGCGGAAACATACGAAGCCAACAGAGCTATATGCAAATATGTACATTCCACATCAAAAGGTCATGAAGCCATACAATTAGCAACCGCATTTTCATTATTGCCTTGCGATTATGTGAGTCCGTATTACCGCGATGAAAGTTTATTACTAGGTTTAGGTTTTACGCCTTACGAACTTATGCTGCAATTATTGGCAAAAGCAACCGATCCATTTACTGGAGGAAGAGAATATTATGCGCATCCCAATTACCGTGGTGCAGATAAACCCAATATCATTCATCAAAGCAGTGCTACCGGCATGCAAGCCATTCCTACTACCGGAATTGCTCAAGGTATTGCCTATCTCGAAAAAATTGCTTCTCCTTTATTACTAAAAGGCAGCGATGGACAATTACCTATTGTACTTTGTTCTTTTGGAGATGCTTCCATTACCGAAGGCGAAGTAAGTGAAGCTTTTCAATTTGCGGCATTGCATCAATTGCCCATTTTATTTTTAGTACAGGATAATGATTGGGGCATTAGTGTTAGCAGTAAAGAGGCCCGAACAACCCATGCAGAAGAATTTATACAAGGTTTCAAAGGCATCAATGCCGTCAGTATTAATGGTAGCGATTTTAATGCAAGCTATGCTACCATGCAATATGTGGTGAGTGAAGTACGTACCCATAGAAAACCTTGGTTGGTACATGCTAAAGTGCCTTTATTAGGGCATCATACCAGTGGCGTAAGAAAAGAATTTTATAGAGATGCCGATGATTTGGCAATGCATGATGCTCGCGATCCATTTATTGTATTACAGCAATTTTTATTAAGCGAAGGCATTGAAGAAGCACAATTAGAAACGATAGCTCAGGAAGCACAATTGAAAGTAGCTGCCGATTTTGAAGCTGCTGTTCAAGCACCCGAACCCAATCCTGCAACGGTAAGCGAACATATATTTGCGCCTACCCCAATTGTTGAAGAAAGTGGCGAAAGAAATCCGGCAGGAAGGGAAAAAGTATTGATGGTAGATGCCGCATTATTTGCAATTAGAGAGATTATGGAAACCTATCCGGAAGCGGTTTTATACGGACAAGATGTAGGTAGAAGATTGGGCGGAGTTTTTAGAGAAGCCGCTACCTTGGCCGATCAATTTGGCGATCATAGGGTATTTAATACAGCCATTCAAGAAGCGTATATTATTGGGTCTACCGCGGGCATGAGTGCCGTTGGGGTGAAGCCAATTGTTGAAGTACAATTTGCCGATTATATTTATCCGGGTTTAAACCAGTTGGTAACCGAAATTTCAAAAAGCTGTTACCTCACAGAGGGAAAATTTCCGATACAAACCTTAATACGTGTACCCATTGGGGCTTATGGCGGCGGCGGACCATACCATAGCGGTAGTATTGAAAGCACATTACTTACCATTAAAGGGATTAAAATTGTTTATCCTTCTAATGCCGCAGATATGAAAGGATTGATGAAAGCTGCATTTTTAGATCCTAATCCGGTGGTGATGTTAGAGCATAAAGGATTGTATTGGAGTAAAGTTGCCGGAACAGAAAATGCAAAAATGACCGAGCCCGATGAAGCGTATTGCATTCCATTGGGTAAGGGAAATATTGTTTTAGAAGCCGATGCCGATTTGGTTGATGAGGGCGAAACATGTTGTGTAATTACATATGGAATGGGGGTGTATTGGGCAACTGCTGCTGCAAGGCAATTTGAGGGTAAGGTAACAGTAGTAGATTTAAGAACTTTATTTCCATTAGATGAACAATTGGTGA
>JBMOEQ010000189.1:0-6530 GCA_049314655.1 Ferruginibacter sp.
CTGAATAAAAACGCGCTACATCATGGTTATCTAAAAAAAGTACATTACGCATAGGATCTTTATACATGAAATCGTAAGCCAAACGTGTATATAAATTGGTAACGCCGCTCGTCCAACCAAAATCTTGTGTTAATGCATCTTGAATACCCCATAATGCCTGAAAATCTGTTACGGCTTGAAGATTGCTTTTGAAAGGAATATTTAATGTATTCTGACAAAAATAACTTTGATTGGGAACGCCATGTACCCAAGTTTCTCCAAACATAGTAATTTGGGGATACTCATCCATTAACGCTTTATTACATTGATTCATGAAATCTAAATCATTGTAAGCGTAGGTATCAATTCTCCAACCATCAATACCAAATTCTTCTACCGTCCAAATAGCATGTTGAATTAAAAATTTAGCCACATAAGGATTGCGTTGATTTAAATCGGGCATTTCCGTTGTAAACCAACCATCGCTCAAAATTTTCTTTTGAGAAGGAGCTGCATAAGGATCAAAAAGCACTTGATCTTTATAAGAGGTATTTACATGACTTGGCCAATTGTTTAACCACTCTTTCATGGGTTTATCCAACACTGTAAAATGATGTGCATCAACATGGTTGTACACCGCATCCTGTATGATTTTCATACCTTTTTTATGCACGGCATCAATCAATTGTTGATAGGCATTTTCGCCTCCGAATCGTGGATCAATTTTATAATGATTGGTAAATGCATATCCATGTTCGGTGCGGTTTTTACGATCATTTTCTATTACCGGATTTAACCAAAGTGTTGTAACGCCTAATTGTTCTAAATAATCTAATTTATTGGTGATGCCGAGTAAATCGCCGCCATGCCTATCAAATAATTCGGCTCTATTTAAAGATTGATCTCGCATGCCTTCAACACGATCGTTTGAAGGATCGCCATTGCTAAATCGATCGGGTAAAATGAGGTAGATAAAATCTCTGGAAGTAACCCCTTGTGCAAAATCTTTTCCTCTTGCTTTGCGTTTCGCTTTTAATTGGAAAGGAATTTCAAACGGATTGTTTTCGCGATTGACTTTAAATTTTAAAATACCTGGTTTTGTTGTTGCAGCGATGGTTAAATCGGCAAATACATAATTGGTATTTTCTACTTTATGTAGCTTAACCAATTTTACACCTGGATACGCTTGTAATGTAATTCCTCCGGCAGCATTGGCAATGGCATCTCCATGAATCATCACTTGAATGGAATTGTATTTCATGCCCGTCCACCAATGGGTAGGATAACATTGATAATCATTTTGCGCAAAGGCCGATAACGATGCAGTAATGTATACCACAAACGCTATTAAACGAATCATTTTCATAGACAAAATTTCTAGTTCAAAAATACTTTCTACACTTATTTATCTTTTGCAGTAATTACCAATTTAGCGGCAATACCGGCAATAATCATTGAAGCACCTGAAATACCCAATACTGCAATAGCTTTTTCATCTACCAACAATAACATTACGCCGCCTAATAAACCGGCCGCAATTTGAGGAATAGTAATGGTTGCATTAAAAATACCCATATATACACCAGTTTGTTTGGGTGGCAAAGAAGAAGATAAGATGGCATATGGCAAAGCTAAAATAGCAGCCCAAGCCACACCAATACCTATCATTGGAATAAAGAGTAAATTTTTATCGGTAATAAACATCATGGAAATTAACCCTATACCACCAGAAATTAATGCAGCCATATACACATTCTTTCTACCATATTTATTGGCCAAAGGAGTAATGAGTAAAGAAAATATTGCTGCAAAAACACTGTACGCAGCAAAGATTACACCCGTCCAGTTTCCTGCTTCATTAAATTCTTTTGATTGAGGATCGGTAGTGTTCCAAACATTTTGCGCAATTCCTTGTGTAGTGTATACCCACATCAGGAACAAAGAAAACCAAGAGAAAAATTGCGTTACGGCTAATTGCCACATTGTTGTTGGAATATTTTTCAACAGCGTTAAAAAAGATACTTTCTCTTTTACTTCTTCTTCAATATTATTATAAGCAGCATATTCTTTTGGAGGATATTCTTTTGTGCGGAAAGAAGTAACCAATACACTTAACAATAATGCGCCACCTCCAAAATAGAACGACCAAATTACGGTTGGTGCTACTTTTTGTCCGGGTGCAGGTTCATTTGCCACTCCAATCCAAGTAAGTACAAAAGGTAATAAAGAACCAATAACCGCACCTGCATTGATTAAGAAACTTTGAATGGCATAACCTTTATTGCGTTGTTCTTCGCTCACCATATCGCTTACTAAAGCTCTAAAGGGTTGCATGGTTACATTGAAAGAGGTGTCCATTAATAATAACATGGTAGCACCAAAAACCAATGGGGGCATTAGTTCTGCAAAGTTGCCGGAATTGGGCATAAAGAACATCGCCAATGCAGAAACTACAGCACCACCAAGGATGAAAGGAATTCTTCTGCCTAAACGTGTCCAAGTTTTATCACTCGATAAACCCACAATTGGTTGTACAAAGAAACCGGCTAAAGGTGCCGCCAACCAAAATAAACTTAAGTGATGCGGATCGGCACCGATAGAAGATAAAATACGACTTGTATTTGCATTTTGTAAAGAGTACCCGATTTGTACACCGAGGAAACCAAAACTCATGTTCCAAATTTGCCAGAAACTCAATAATGGTTTTTTAACTCCGCCATTGGAGGAAGTTGAAGCGTTGAAGGAAGCCATAGCAATCGTTTAAAAATTAAAATTTCGTGTACAATTTACACATTATGAATGAAATGTAAAAATAATGTCTGATTAAAAAACCAGACATTATCAAAATTCGTGTTAAATAACAAATCCATCGGGTAATATAGCACCTTTTTTCAGCACCACAATACCATCTTTTACTGCATATAAAGGGTGATCGCAATCTGGCAAATGACTACCGCCGTTTACCCGTACATCATTACCGATACGGCAGTTTTTATCAACGATGGTATTTTTAAAATAGCATCTATCTCCAATACCAATTTTAGGATTGTTGTGTTTGGTATTGTATTCTAGTTCTGCTAAAGTTTCATAGTAATCATTACCCATGATATAACTACTTACAATTGTAGTACCATGACCAATGCGGCTACGTACACCAATTACACTGTTTTCAATTCTACTGGCATTAATGATAGAACCTTCTGCAATAATTGTTTTTTCAAGTGTAGTACCACTAATTTTCGCTGGTGGCAACATACGAGCTCTACTGAAAACAACTTTTTGATTATCGAATAAATTAAATGGAGGAAGATCTAACGTTAACGCAAGGTTGGCTTCAAAGAATGAATAAATATTTCCAATATCCGTCCAGTAACCATCGTATTGATAACTGATTACTTTATATTTTTCAATAGAAGTTGGAATGATTTCTTTACCAAAATCGGTAGCATCTTTTTTCTCTTCATCGAGCAAACTAAATAACAAATCTTTATTAAAAATATAGATACCCATTGAAGCTAAGTAATTACGGCCTTGAGCTTGCATGTCGGCGCCGGTATCACTTACCCAATCAACCAATGTTTCTTTAGCAGGCTTTTCTATGAAAGAAGTGATATTATTGACATCATCGGCTTTCAAAATACCAAATTCAGGGGCTTCTCTGTCACCAACCGGAATAGTTGCGATAGAAATATCAGCGCCTAATTTTCTGTGTTCGGCAATCATTTCTTCAAAATCCATTTGGTATAATTGGTCACCGCTTAATATCAACACATAATCGAATTCGTATCCGCGAATATGGCGTAAAGATTGACGAACCGCATCGGCAGTACCTTGAAACCATTTGGGGTTATCGGGCGTTTGTTCGGCAGCGATAATATCTACAAATCCTTTGCTGAACATACTAAACTGGTAAGAGTTTTTGATGTGCCTGTTTAAAGATGCAGAATTGAATTGCGTGAGTACCATAATTCTGTTGATACCAGAATTGATACAATTTGAAATGGGAATATCTACTAAACGATATTTACCGGCAATAGGTACTGCAGGTTTGCTTCTACTAGCGGTTAAAGGATATAAGCGGCTTCCTGCACCGCCTCCGAGAACAATGGCTATTACTGACTTGCTGTCCATGGTATTAAGATTGTTTATATTAAAATTGGTTAATGCTTTAAATTAAAGATTGATACAACTGTATATATTGACCGGCACTTGAAACCCAACTATTATCTAATTCCATCAAGGCAGTACGGATTTCGTGAATACGCGATTTTTTTTCATATAATTCAATGGCACGATGTATAGAATATGTAATATCCCATACAGAAGCATTATTGAATTTTATTCCATAACCGCCATCATCTCCAATATCAATCACCGTATCTTTTAATCCTCCTGTATTGCGTACAATTGGAATAGTACCATAACGCATGGCATACATTTGATTGAGTCCACAAGGTTCTACCCTACTGGGCATTAATAAAAAATCGGCACCAGCATACATTTGGTGACTTAATTTTTCATTGTATCCAATTCTAGAATTATAATATCCGGTAAGCGGGTACTTCATGTTTTCAAGTGCCCATTCAGTAGCAGGATCGCCACTACCTAAAATCAAGAAATTCATTCTTCCCTGCATGTGTTGAATAGAATCGTAAATAACTTGAGGTAATAAATCGGCAGCTTTTTCATGCACTAATCTACCAATGAAAATAAATAAGGGTTTACCAATATCTAAACCAAATTGATTACATAGAACCATTTTATTTTCTTGTTTACCTGCAATGGCATCATCTATTCCAAAATGATGATCGAGGTAGGGATCTGTTGCAGGGTCCCAAACGGCATCATCAATTCCATTTAAAATACCAATGCATTTGCCTCTTTCGTATTCAAATAAATTTTCTAAACCATTGGCCGATTCACGCATTTCATTTAAATAACTCCAACTAACAGTTGTAACTCTATCTGCACATTTCACAGCACTGGCTAAAGGATTGATGCTATTTTGCCAATCGAGTTTACCCCATTCCCATGTATTCCATTCGGGTAAATAAATAGATTTACTCCAATCCATGGAGCCTTGATATTGTGCATTATGAATGGTAAGTACAGTTGAGATATTAGAAAGATGTTTATACGGATAGCAGTGCTTCAACATAAAAGGAATTAATCCAGTATGATGATCATGTACATGAACTACATCGGGTTGATGTTGCCAACTGGCCACCCATTCAACCACTGCAATTTGAAACGCAGTAAATCTTTCGGCATCGTCGTTATATCCATATACCGCTTCTCTATCCAATAAACCATAGATATCTACCAAGTACAAATCAAATTCTAAACGATTGGTTTTTTCTTTGATGATGGTAAAATCGTACCAAGTTGGCCCCATAAAAAAACCGCCCTTATGTACTACTTCAAATTCATTTTCGTACAAAAATTTTGTACGATACATGGGCATCACCACTTTTGCAGTATGGCCCAATTGATTTTGGTATTTGGGTAGAGCGCCAACAACATCTCCTAAACCACCCGCTTTTGCTACGGGATAACATTCGGCACTAACATGTAGAATTTCCATGGAACAAGCAATTTATAATCGTGTTCAAATTAAGAAGGATTTCGTTACCAACAAATTATGCTTCGAAAATTTTTCACAATGGCAAAAATATTCTACTTTCAGCCACTAAACTAACCATTTGCCATGAACCCATCAACGAATGCAACGCCCTCGACCAAATGGTCGCAATTTGGAACCCTCATTACAGTTTTCTTTTTCTGGGGATTTGTAGCCGCAAGTAATGATATCCTCATACCTGTTTTTAAAAAAGCATTTAATTTATCGCAAGCCCAAAGTCAGTTAGTAGCCGTAGCTTTTTATGTAGCCTATACTGTAGGCTCCTTGATTTACTTTTTGATATCTAAAATTATTGGTGGCGACGTTTTGAATAAAATCGGTTATAAAAATGGTATTATGGTAGGCTTATTGATATCGGCCTTGGGTACACTCTTATTTTATCCGGCTGCCAATAACGCTTCATTTACTTTAATGATTTCGGGATTATTCATTGTAGGGTTGGGCTTTTCGTTGCAACAAATTGCAGCCAATCCGCTTGCTATTGTTATGGGAGATCCAAAAACTGGCTCACAACGCTTAACTATGGCGGGAGGAATTAATAATTTAGGTACTACAGTTGGCCCATTATTGGTAAGTTTTGCCATATTTGGAAGTGTTGCTTCGGGATCCTCTGAAGCTAGTATTGAAAGTGTTAAAACACCTTATTTGATATTAGGATTAGCCTTTGTTTTGGTTGCTATATTCTTGAAATTTTCTTCAGTTCCTAATAAAATAGATTTGGATGAAGTAGCAGAAAAAGAAGCCGAATCGGGCAGTAAATTATTGCATAAACCTTCTGCATTTCATTATCCGCAATTGATTATGGGGATGATTGCCATTTTTGTTTATGTAGGTGTAGAAGTATCTACTGCAAGTAATTTGCCGGAGTATATGCGTCAACACCTTAATGTAAGCACAGAAAAAATAGCGC
>JBMOEQ010000190.1:0-6515 GCA_049314655.1 Ferruginibacter sp.
TGAAATTTAAACGACCATAAAATGAAATCAAACGAGATTGAATTTTATTGTCCGCAAATTGAGGATCAGAATTTTTACGTTTTGAACCATCTGCAAAATAATCTGCGTAATTAAAATAAGTAGAAGCGTTATCGTAGTAACCAGTACCTGCAGTAAGATCTAAACGACTTTTGATAGATTTAATATCTTTTGCATAGTTTAAGTAAAACTCAATGAATGTATTTTGGATGGTTTGCTTATAGTAGTTATTTACACCACCTTTACGAACATCAGCAGTATCCACATCTCTCATATACGCAGAACGTACACTGTCATTAATAAATACCGTTCCAGTACCTTTTGCGATATCATAACCAACGTTTAAATTAGCCCTTAAATCGGGTAAGAAATGGAATTTATAATCGGTTTGTAAATTACCAATGCTACGATTAACCGTACTCTTATTAACATTTTCCATTAATAAACTTACCGGATTGCTTGGTGACAAAGAACGTAAACCGTTGGTTGAATTTGGATCTAACCACTCCCAATAACCACCATAACGAGCACTTCCGCTTCTTACAGGTTGTGTAGGATCGAAAGTTACTGCAGAACCTATGGCGCCTTCATTAGCGAAACGAGTTTTGCTGTTGGTTGCTTTGATGTTTAAATCAAATTTTAAATGATCGTTTAAGAAACGTGGACTTAAATTAATACCTGCAGTTAAACGTTGAAGATTACCTGTTTTTAAAACCCCATCTTGATTTAAATAACCAATTGAAACGCGGTAAGGCATATTTAATTTACCTCTTGTTCCACCGGCGATGCTTAAGTTGTTATCTGTACCAATAGCTGTTTGATAAACTTGATCTTGCCAATCGGTATTTGAACTACCTAAAAATGATTTTTGATTAGCGTTACCGTTAGTATTTACGTAATCGCGAAACTCGGTAGGAGAAAGTACATCAATTTTTTTAGTGATGTTACCTACAGATATTTGAGTAGAGAAATTATAAGAAGGTTTACCTTTTTTACCTTTTTTAGTGGTAATGATGATTACGCCATTAGATGCACGTGAACCATAAATTGCAGCAGCAGAGGCATCTTTTAAAATGGTAAAGGTTTCAATGTCATTTGGATTGATTAAAGCCAATGCATTAGCAGAACCGGAAATTCCACGGCCTTCTAATTGTACTCCATCAATAATGATTAAAGGATCGTTACTTGCACTTAATGAAGCACCACCACGAATACGAATTGTACTACCAGCACCTGGAGCACCACCGTTTGAAGTAATACTTACACCCGCAACCTTACCTAAGATAAGTTGCTCCGGAGTAGCAATTTGTCCTTTTACGAAATCTTTTGAAGAAATAGAAGTGGTTGCACCGGTAAGATCTTTCTTACGAGCAGTACCATAACCTACTACTACTACTTCATTTAAGGATTGGCTGGTAGCTACAAAACTAACATCAACGGCAGTACCGCTAACGTTTTGTTCTTGGCGGGCAAAACCCACTGAAGTAAATACCAATGATTTTGCGCCTGCTGGTACAGTTAGTTTGTACGTACCATCAGAACCTGTCTGTGTAGAAACTTTCGTTCCTTTTACAGTAACTGTTACTCCTGTTACTGGAGAACCGTCTTTTGAATCTGTAACTTTCCCGGTCACTACTGTTTGTGCCCATGCTGCGGTAGATAGCAACATAAACAACACAGTAGCCGACAAAAGCTGGCAAATCTGTTTAATGCTCTTTTTCATCTGTGTAGTTTTTTCTTTTAAGAAGGCGAGATGAACGGCCAAAAACAAGGGCAGGAGTTGGATGAGAAGGATGGTAAACACTACATCAGCATCTCATACGCAAGCATTATCGTTGGCATTTCATGCTACCCTCTTTTAAATGTAAAAAATGGGTGTTATGAAGATTGTAATTAGTACACTCGTTAAATGTGTAATAATTACACAAATTAAAACAATATTTTTGGTTTAAAAGAAATGTTAAAGTTTTTTTTGTTTGATTTCAACAAACTTTAAACCATTTCTTAAATTAAATGAACAAAACCTAAACTATGACAGTAATAATCGTTTGCTCGCTGCTTCATTATTGCCGAAAATAATAATATTTAAAAATCGATTCCTACTATCCTTTTCTTCTTTTTTTCGTATTTCTCATAATTGAATTTGTACAACTTACCCGGCCGATGGGGTACATCTTGCTCCATTTCTTTCAAATCAACCAAAAAATCCATTGAAAAAAACTTTTTCCTAAAGTTTCTCCTGTCCATTTTGATGTTTAAAATAGCTTCGTATAAATTTTGCAAGTCCCTCAAAGAGAATTTCTTAGGTAATAAATTGAAGCCTAAAGGATGCTCCTGAACCCGTTTTTGTAATTGGCGTAAACACATTTCAAATATCTGCTGATGGTCGAAAGCCAAATCTGTTACATTTTGAATATCATGCCAATGCAATTCATTATCTAAAATATTGAGTTTGTGATGTTGAACATTAATTAAAGAACAATAAGCTACAGTAACCACTCTGCCGGCTGGATGCCTGTTATTGTCGCCAAACGTATGTACTTGCTCCATATACAAATCACTCAAACCGGTTCTTTGCTTCAAAATCCTATAAGCAGCAGCTTCTAAATCCTCTTGTGGAAAAACCAAATCACCCAACAACGACCATTTCCCCGAATACTTCTTTAAATCGCTTCTAATCAACAATACTTTGAGTTTACTTTCATCGAATCCAAAAATCACACAATCTACAGATAAGGCAATACGATTGGTACTGGCCACTTCTGTTTGAATGGTTTGAAGTGTTTTAACTTGAATGCTTTGTTTTTTTTTCTCCTCTGTTAACATACCCAAACAGTTTTTTATGGTTATTGATTTTACTTTTTAATAAACTGAACATAGTTTCCTTTACCATTTTGTTCTACACGAAGAATATAAGAACCAGCAGGTAAAGTGGTAAGTTGATTTGGTAATTGTAATTGATATTGTCCAGCAGTTTGAACTGCACTAAACAAACGTTGCAATTGATGACCGCCTGTTCCATATAAAGAAATAGTAACTGTACCCGACCCTGGAACGATATAATCTATCAACCCTTGCTTGATTACAGGATTTGGGGTTATTTTAATTCCAAATCCATTACGAATATTTCCTATTAAATTATTATGAGAAATGGTTGAAAACTGAGCAGTTGCATAATTACTATTCAATGTAGTTGCACAGTTGGCACTAACTCTCCAATCATAAGTAGAGGAAGAAGTTAAACCGGTTAATGCAACTGTTCCGGCATTACTTGCAGAAAGTACATTCGTCCAAACAGAAGCTGTTGCCAATTTATAATCTACTGTATAAAATACACCTGGAACTACCGTCCAACTTAAAGTAGCCGCATTTAAAGTTATTCCGGTTGCCGTTAATCCGGTAGTTAATGATGGAGTTGGCGTAACAGTAACAGTTAATGCTGTACGTGCACTTTCGCCACAACTATTCGATTGGCTAACATAGTACACTGTTGAACCACCAGCAGATGTAGATGGCGTTGGTGCTGTGCTGCTGCCTGTTCCACCTGTTGCCGCTGTGTACCACAATAAACTGGTACCGGTAGCAGATAATGCGGTAGCTGTAGCATTTTGACAATACGTTACCGGGGTAGTTACGGTTGGGGCAGCCGGTAAAGCATTTACAGTAACAGTAATGCTTGCACGCGGTCCCTCGCAATTATTAATCGTTTGAGATACATAGAAAGTAAAGGTTCCTCCTGCACTCGTTGTTGGCGTTGGTGCTGTAGAACTTCCTGTACCACCTGTTGCCGCGGTATACCAAAGTAAATTACTGCCTGTTGCAGAAAGCGGAGTAGCTGTTGCATTTTGACAATAAGCCGGCGGATTAGAAACACCCGGTAATGCCGGAGTGCCATTTACTATTACAAGTATGGTTGATCTTGGACTTTCGCAACCATTGGTAGTTTGACTTACATAATAATTGGTATTTCCCGCAGAAGCGGTTGATGGCGTTGGCGCTGTACTGCTTCCTGTACCACCAGATGCAGCCGTATACCAAAGCAAATTAGTACCCGTTGCCGTTAATGCCGTTGCAGTAGTATTTTGGCAATACGTTACCGGAGAAGTTACGCCCGGCTGAGATGGTATACCATAAACATTTACTACGATAGCAGCACGTGGACCTTCACCACATGATAAAGTTTGACTAACATAATACGTTATAGAACCAATGTTAGCTGTTGATGGTGTTGGTGCTGTTGCACTTCCAGTTCCGCCACTTGCAGCAGTATACCAAAGTAAATTTGTACCCGTTGCAGATAATGCAGAGGCGATTGAATTTATACAATAATTTACTGGTGTTGAAACAGTTGGTGCAGGTGTAGTTGCAGTAACATTAACCGTTATTGAAGCCCTTGGACTTTCGCAATTATTGGTAGTTTGGCTCACATAATAAATTGTAGAACCCACTGTTGTTGTAGATGGTGTTGGTGCAGTTGTGCTGCCCGTTCCACCAGTTGCAGCAGTATACCAAAGTAAATTAGACCCTGTTGCAGAAAGCGGAACAGCTGCTCCATTTTGACAATAGCTTACCGGACTAGATACACCGGGTTGATTAGGAACGGTATTAACCGTTACCGTTATTGAAGCTCTTGGACCTTCACAACTATTAGTAGTTTGACTTACATAATAGGTTACAGATCCAATAGTTGATGTAGAAGGTGTTGGTGCAACTGCACTTCCCGTACCTCCGGAAACCGTTGTATACCATAACAAATTACTACCTGTAGCTGTGAGTTGACTAGCAGTTGTATTTTGACAATAAGCAACAGCAGATGTTACTCCGGGTAATCCGGGTAATCCATTTACCGTAACTACAATGGGTGCACGAGGTCCTTCGCCACAAGATAAAGTTTGACTAACATAATACGTTATAGAACCAATATTAGCTGTTGATGGAGTTGGTGCAATTGCAGATCCAGCTCCACCGGATGCTGCAGTATACCAAAGTAAACTAGTACCCGTAGCCGATAGTGCCGTAGCAGTTGCATTTTGGCAATAGATTACAGGCGTAGTAACAGTAGGTGCCGGCGTTGAAGCTGAAATATTTACAACAATTGCAGCACGTGGGCCTTCACAACCAACCGTTTGACTTACATAATACGTAGTAGCACCTACTGTTGTAGTAGATGGCGTTGGCGCTGTTGTACTACCCGTTCCTCCGGTAGCAGCTGTATACCAAAGTAAATTGCTGCCTGTTGCAGTTAATGCTGTTGCAGTTGCATTTTGACAATAGGTAATAGGTGTGGTTACCGTTGGCGCGGGTGTTGCACAACTGGCATAAATATGATATTCACCCGGACCTAAATTAATCGTTTGCGTTGCAGTAGCAATAGTAAAGGTAGATCCTGTTGCGCCATTTAATCCGGCAGTTGTTGAACCGGTACCGGTGGTGCTATTACTCATGAAATTTGTCCAGTTACCTGTTTTTTGAAATGTAACCGATTTCGATTGTGCGTTAACATCGAAATTGGCAATTATGGTAACTTGAAGATTATTGTTATTGGGATCTCCAATTTGTAAAACCTTTACATATCCACTATTAGAATTGGGTTCAAAATTGGTAGGCACATTGTTAAATACAGCCGGGTTATCGAGCCTGAACTTCATCATTTTTCCCCAAGCCTCGTACAAGTTTTTATACTTGGCGCTTTGCATGTATTGCCAACGCAAAGGTTTGTTCGAAAGCTTACATCTTTCTCTATTTGGATCATCAACAGTTGCCGGTGGAATAACCCCATCGGTACATGCAAAGATGGAAACCTCGTAACCAATTTCACCAAACTGCCATAACATTTTTGGACCGGGTACTGTATAAAATAATGCACCTGCAGCTTCCATACGTTTCAATGAAGTGGCCGTGTCTTTTACGCTATATCCTCCGGCAATTGCTCCAAATTGTAAGTTTTTGTACATTAATCTTTCTTCATCATGACTTTCCATATAACCCACTAAAGAAGGCGATGGTGCTTGGCGACTATTACCGGAAAAGTTCCACATAATATCACCGATATTTTTATTGCCATTTTGCCCCATTGTAGCTTCATTGTACTCGTTGGTCATCTTCCGCCAAGGCATAAATCCTTTATTGATTAATGTATTTTCTTCATTGGCTGCACCTAAATGCTCGAGAATCATGTACGTACCTGGAAAACGTGGAATGATATAATCATAATATCTGTTTAGATTATCTACCCTGCTTTGATCGTAATTACTCCATATACCTACATCGGTAGTTAGGGTTTGTGTAAAGCCTTTAGAAAGATCAAAACGGAATCCATCAATTTTATATTCACTTAACCAATGTTCCAAAGATGAATTGACTAAATATTGAGTTGAAGTAGACTCGTGGTTGAAATCTTCAAATACATTAAATGGATGTCTTGCTGTAGGATTAAGCCAAGGATTATTGGCAGCAGGACGATTATTGGCCCCATCCCAATACAATTTACCTTGAGG
>JBMOEQ010000191.1:0-6477 GCA_049314655.1 Ferruginibacter sp.
ATGCAAAAATCTAACTTACATATGATGAATAAATGCCGTATCAGGAAAAATGGTTACGAAAAAAGGAAAACGAAACAAATTGTTTTTCTATTTGTTGTTGTTATTTTTGAAAAAGAAGCAATCCGTAGTTAATGAAGAATAGTATAGTTTGTTCTATAATTACTTATTTACTATTGAAAGATCTTCTTCAATAGTAAATAGTATTGATCTTATTTTACCCATTTTTCAGCATTAAGTGGACTATGGTTTGCTTTTGAATATTATTTTTAAACCTTCAATCCAAAAAAAATCTGTCTTTATGGGATTCTTGTGCCGCGTATTACCAAAAAAAATGCTGTTTTGTTTTATATTAATAAGTTTAACATGTTTGAAGTCATTTAGCCAAACAACAGATTTTGTGACCAAGTGGAAAACCGATAATCCGGGTGTAACTAATTCCAACCAGATCAAGCTACGTTTTCAAAATAATATTTCTTTGAACTACAGGGTTAATTGGGGCGATGGAATTATAAATCAAAATGTAACTACATCCGAAATTACGCATACATATGCTACTCCTGGAACATATACCGTGCGTTTAAGTGGCACATTGAATAGCCTTAAATTCGAAGGCGGGCACGACCGATTAAAACTTTTGTCGATAGAGCAGTGGGGAACAATAGAGTGGGAAACATTTAGTACAAGTTTTGAAGGGTGCGAAAATTTAGTATTGAATGCAACCGACAGGCCTAGACTTGGCTTTGGATGCAACCTGTTTGGAATGTTTAAAGACTGCAAATCCTTTAATACAAATATCAACAGTTGGGATGTTTCATTGGCAGGCATTTTTAATAGTATGTTCATGGGATGTACTAGTTTTAATCAGCCACTAAACAATTGGAATGTTATTGGGGCTACTTCCTTTTCCCGGATGTTTGAAGGTTGTGTTTCATTTAATCAGCCCTTAAATAATTGGGTGCCTACCTCATTAATCAGAACATTTCGAATGTTTAAAGGAGCTACTAGTTTTAATAGTCCACTTTGGACTAACGGAAGCTCTGCCTTAACAGATATGTCTTACATGTTTGATGGTGCTATTACATTTAATCAACCTATTCAGTTTGTTACTTTTAGCTGCCAGAATATGGATAATATGTTTTATGGAGCAAGTGCCTTCAACCAATCGTTGGCGAGTTTTGATATACGCAATTTAACTCGGGCAATAGGTATGCTTGATAGCAGTAACATGAGTATTGCCAATTACGAAGGGCTGCTTACAAGTTGGTCAACCAAACTCCGTCAATCGAATGTGGTTTTTGGTGCGGAAACGATCAAGTATTGTAGTGCCGGTGCAGCAGCTCGTGCATCATTAATTTCAAACGATGGATGGGATTTTTACAATGATCAATCGGCCATTACCACTTTTGCGGTAGCGCCTGGCTCAAATTCGCAGGTAACTACATGTGTGGGTGGTACAATGCCAGCAATCAACTTAGTGGCTTCTAATATTGGGGTTACAGCACCTAGTGCAACTGGCTTGCCTAACGGTGTTTCAATTGCGGTGAATGGATTGCAGCTTTCCATAACGGGTGTGCCAACATCAACCGGTGTTTTTAATTATACCGTTTCCGGAGCTGGTTTATGTGGATTGGGGAGTATATCTGGAACGATAACTGTTCAACCCCGAGCCAGTGTTATTTCGGTGCCCTCTAGCGATGTGCTGAGCCAAACGATTTGTCCGGGGGCATCAATTGTTCCGATTAACTGGGGCATGTCTACGGGAATTTCCTCCACTCGTTTTACCGGTTTACCACAAGGAATAACGGGTAGTTTTCAAAACAATAACCTAACCTTGAGTGGAACACCTGGCGTAACAGGTTCATTTACTATGATTGCTTACTACACGGATATCTGTGGCGAACAATCGGTGTCTGCCACACTTGTGGTGCGACAGGCAGCGTCAATTCAAGTAACATCAGGGGTTAATTCGCAGTTTCGAACCGCATGTGCCGGTCAATCCATTTCTGCGATTACATTTTTCTCCAACACTGGTCAGGCACAAGTGAGCGGTCTGCCACCGGGATTCAATGCCTCTCAGACTTTTGGGAACATCACAATTTCCGGAGCATCGAGTATTATTGGTACCTACAATTACTCTATTACGGCACTAAGCGATTGCGGTAATTCTGCACCATTCCAAGGGTCGATATCTATTATTCCATCTCCTTCGGTAAATGTAGGTCCGGCACTTCAACCCATTTGTGCAGGAACCAGCACAGGTCCTTTAGGTGGATCGGCATCTGGCTTGGGAGTAAGTCAAGCAGTTTGGTCTGATGGTCTAGCTGGAGGCTCGTTTACTAATAACAGCGGAACTACGCCTGAATTGGCTTCCTATACGCCTGCTTCTGGTTTTACCGGTGCAGTTTCATTGCGACTTACAGCTGCAGGTCAGGCATGCAGTACAACAGTCTCAAAAGCATTGACTGTTCAGCCAACTGGTGTTGTTACTTGGTTGGGAGGCACAAGTACTTGGAATGCAGCTTCCAATTGGTCTAGCGGCTCTGTTCCTTCGTCCTGTGCAGATGTAGTGATTCCATCTGGTAGACCCAATAATCCGGTTGTTCCTGCAGGTAACTTTCGAGTAAAAAGTTTATCGGTTCAATCTGGGGCAGTAATTACAATTTCAACCGGTGCAAATTTAGAAGTGGCACAGTAGTTTACGATTTTACATAAAAGATGTTTTGAAAACAAGCAGCCCAATGGTTACAATTGAGGTGCGTAAAATCTTCTTTACTTGCAATAACAGTATGTAATTTAAATTGATTAGAAAAGCGTATAATATTGAGCAAGTTAATCTTCGAAAGCATTGAAGTATAAACTGTTAAAAGCAAAAAACCTGTCGATTGACAGGTTTTTGTTTTGTACCACGTACGGGATTCGAACCCGTGATTCCTCCGTGAAAGGGAGGCGTCTTAACCCCTTGACCAACGCGGCTTGTTTTTCGGACGGCAAAGATAGGGATGGGTAGGTAATTCTCAAAATTTTTATCTGAATTAAAATAAAAATCATTTTGATGCACAAAAATGGTTACCGATACCTTCCCTTTCGTAATTTGCCGATATAATGCTATGAATATGAATAAACTACCACTATTGCTTGTTTTTGTACTATTGATATCTGATGGGTTCGCTCAAGAAAAGAAGAAGTCGATTGAAAGTGAATTGTCCGATAGCTTATTGTTTGGCTCAGTGAAATATCGCTCAATTGGACCATTTAGGGGCGGACGATCGGCTGCAGTATGTGGCGATTATAAGGACAAAAACACTTTTTATTTTGGGGCAACTGGGGGTGGCGTATGGAAAACTATTGATGGCGGCAATAATTGGAAAAATATTTCGGATAAATACTTTGGCGGTTCAGTAGGTAGTGTTGCTGTAGCTCCAACCGACCCTACCATCCTTTATATAGGTATGGGCGAAAATACCATCAGAGGTAATGTAAGTGAAGGTTTTGGAATGTGGCGTAGTGATGATGGCGGTAGATCGTGGCGTAATCTGGGACTAAAAGATACGCGTCATATTATTAGAATTGTGATTCATCCTAAAAATCCAGATATCGTTTGGGTAGCAGCATTGGGGCACCTATTTGGACCTAATAAAGAAAGAGGCGTTTTTAAAACAATCGATGGCGGAAAAACTTGGCGCAGGGTTTTGTTTGCCGATGAACAAAGTGGAGCCGTTGACTTAGTTATGGAACCCGGTAATCCTCAAGTGTTTTATGCCTCTACCTGGACGGTAATTAGAACGCCCTATAGTTTAGAAAGCGGTGGAAAAGGTAGTGCTTTATGGAAATCTGTTGATGGAGGCGAAACATGGAAAAAAATCAGCTCTAATAAAGGGTTCCCCAATCAATCTTTAACCGGAATAATTGGAATTGCTGTAGCAGCTTCTAATCCGGAAAGAGTTTTTGCATTAGTTGAAAATGAAAAAGGCGGTTTAATGCGCAGTGATGATGCCGGTGAAACTTGGAAACAAGTAAGCACAGACGCCAATATTCGCCAACGTGCATGGTATTTCAGTAAAGTTTTTACCGACCCCAAAAATGAAGATATTGTTTATGCACTCAATGTTGAATTTTGGAAAAGTACCGATGGCGGAAAAACATTTAAATCAATCAATACACCTCATGGCGATCATCATGATTTATGGATTGATCCGGACAATGGCAATAGAATGATTATTGCAGATGATGGTGGTGCACAAGTAAGTGTAGATGCAGGCAATAATTGGAGTACGTATTACAACCAACCTACTGCACAGTTTTACAGGGTATCTACCGATAATCATTTTCCGTATAGAATTTTGGGCGCTCAGCAAGATAATTCAACCGTGCGCATTTTATCGCGAACGGCTGATGGCGAGATCAATCAAACCCATTGGTCGTCTACTGCCGGATTTGAAAGTGGTTATGTTGTAGCCGATCCGCTAAATCCAGATATCGTTTATGGTGGAAACTATGGAGGATATCTTTCTCGTTATGATCATGCCACCGGCGAAAATCGTGCAGTAAGTGTATGGCCCGATAATCCTTTAGGTGCAGGTGCAGATGTGATGAAATATCGTTTTCAATGGAATTTTCCTATTTTCTTTTCTCCTCATAATCCTAAAAAAATCTATGCAGCAGGAAATATACTTTTTGCATCAGAAAATGAAGGAGCAAGTTGGACGGCTTTGGGAGGAGATTTAACCACCAATGATAAATCGAAACAACGCCCAAGTGGTGGTCCAATTACCAAAGACAATACCGGAGTAGAAACTTATTGTACCATTTTTACTGCCGCTGAATCTGTTTTGGAAAAAGATGTTTTATGGACAGGCAGTGATGATGGCTTAATTCATATTAGTAAAGATGGTGGAAAAACCTGGACGAATGTTACACCGCCCTCCGCATCTAAATGGATGATGTGGAACTGTGTTGAAACCGATCCGTTTCAAAAAGGAACCGCCTACTTTGCCGGAACAAAATACAAATCGGATGATTATTTGCCCTATCTTTTTAAAACTACCGATTATGGTAAAAGTTGGGCTCAAATAACTGATGGTATTGCGGCAACACATTTTACCCGTGCCATTAGAGCCGATCGTCGTGTGCCGGGCTTATTGTATTGTGGTACTGAATATGGCATGTACATCAGTTATGATGCGGGTACGCATTGGCGTAAGTTTCAATTGAATTTACCCGAAGTGCCCATCACCGATTTAACCATTAAGGAAAATGATTTAATAGTAGCTACCCAGGGTAGAAGTTTTTGGGTGTTGGATGATTTAACCGTAATACAAAATGCACAATCTTTCTCAAGCAACGCTTCAAAATCGCTTTATGTTTTTCCTGTAGAGCCCGCTTATCGATATGGTGGCTATGTGAAAGAAAAAGTAAAAAATGCTGGTAGTAATCCTCCTAATGGCGTAGTAGTAAATTTCTATTGCAAGAATATTGCCGATACTGATATCTTAAATTTATTAATTAAAGATGCAAACGGCAAATTGATCAAACAATTTAGTACAACACCTTCTAGCGAATTTGGAAAACCGGAAGTGGGTAAACTAGAAGTAAGTAGTGGTATCAATCGTTTTGTATGGGATATGTATTATCCTCCTTCTGTTAAAATTGATGGTATGATTTTGTGGAATGGTTCAGTGCCTGGCCCCAAAGCTGCCCCTGGAAAATATACAATAGAAATGTACAGTAGTAAAGGTGATTCTGCAATTTTTTCTTTTGAAATTAAAGCCAATCCTACTTACAAGTGTACACAAGCCGATTATGAAGCTCAACTCGATTTTTTGCTTGCAGTAAGAGATAAGTTTTCTGAACTACAAAAAGCCGTACTTACTATAAGAGATGTACGAAAGCAAATCAATGATTTTGTTGATAAACAAGGAAAAGATTGTCCGAAAGAAATTAAGCAATTTGCCGATAGCATCAATAAATCAATGACGCAAATTGAAGAAGCGATTTATCAAACCAAAGCAAAAAGCGGACAAGATGTTTTAAACTATCCTATACGTATAAACGATAAAATTTCGGGATTATACAATTATGCCGCTTCAGGAAATTATGCGCCTACAAAGCAAGTGAAAGAAACTTTTCAAGATTTGTCTGCGCAAGCCGATGTTGAACTCAACAAATTGAAAAATATCACCACGGTAGATCTTACGAAATTTAATGCGTTGATAAGAGAAAAAGGATTGCCGTTGATTGGTGTAAAGCTGTAAAAGTTTAGGGGTTTAGTAGTTTAGGGTTTAGTTGGGAGGGCTTTAATAAGTACAAAACTCTAAACTTTATAAACCTTATAATCATTATAATCTTTAAACATCAACTACAAATTTCCCGAAAGCAAATCAGGTCTTAATCGCATAGTGCGTTGAAGGCTTTCTTCATGTCGCCATTGATCAATTTTTGCGTGGTTGCCACTCATTAAAATTTCGGGCACTTTCCATC
>JBMOEQ010000192.1:0-6462 GCA_049314655.1 Ferruginibacter sp.
TTGGTAGAAGGCTGTGTTATTTTAATTGACGAGCTGCATGGTGTACACGAAGTATAGAAACTTTTACTGATGAAACTTTATAGACAATTCTGTAATTGCCTTCAATTAATTCCCGTATTGATGGTGAGTTAATTGAAGGAACAACCCGACCAGACTTTGGGAATTTTTCAAGTTGGTCAACTCTTCCTATCAGTTTTTCGATATATCTATCTGCATAGCGTTTTGAATCCCTTACAATGTAATCATGTATTGACTTTAAATCTTCGATGGCTATGTCTGTCCATAGAATTTTTACCATTTTTTAGTCATTTCCTTTACTTTCTCATGAGATGTTGTTTTGCCTTTTTTAAGTTGAAGTAAGCCTTTCTCAACTTTTTCAACAAAAATTAATTTGTCTAAAAGTGCTTCAAGTTCAAATTCTTTAGGAAATTCTTTAACAGTATCAATAGCTTTATCTCTTTTCATTTTTGAATTTTAGACTATTAAATTACGTATTTATTTCGATTTGGAAGACTCCCAATCGCTTTCGCCCAACACCATAATTATAAAAATCAACATTAATTATTCCCCAAACTGCACTCCACTGCTAATTCTACTCAGCAAAGCATTGTAGCAATTTTTAATAAGCTTTTGCGCAACATCTTGCCTACTTGGCGGGTAATCGTTTCCGTTATTATTGATTTTATCCCAGTCTTCTTGTAACAGTGCTCTTCTATCGCCGGTATAAGTAGCTTTTTCTATTTGCCATCTTTCTCTACTGGGGAATCGGTCATTTAAAATATTGTAACCCGATACTTGATCGTATATTCTACAATCCAATGTAGCCCTGCTTTCCATGTATTTGATGGTTACATTTACGGTAGCTTCTACAGTTGTATAAATAGGTTGCGGTGGAATAGATTTGGTTTGTCCGGTTTCAATCTTGGAAGATCTTTTGTAACTTTTTCTTTCTGTATACACTTGTCCAACATACAATTCCGAAAAATTGAGGTCTACCAATTTATCCGCTTGAATACGTTTGTTCGATGCTTCCCAATCGGCATAAAAACGAATGTTGCGGTAATTGCGGGCATTTAAATCACCAATGATTTGTTGTTGCAGCCAATCGTTTTGAAAGCCCCAATGGTTCCAACCATAGTTATAATAATTGGGGGCACGTACAATTACTTTTAACAGCGCACGGTCTTCCGCTTGCCGTATCATGGCCGATACATTTTGATACCCCGGAACTGCTTTATTGGCTTTTAAAAATAAATCCAATGCTTGCCGTGCCGATTTTCTATTGTCGTAATTCATCAAATCTAACCCCTCGTTATAATATTCTCTTGCTGCATTATTTCTTGCATTATTAATTTCAGGAGTTGGGTCCCACAAATCTTCACATGCAGCTTTTGCTGCCGGAACCGATGCAATATTGTCATACAGTTGTTTCATTACTCCCCATTCTTTCACCAATTGCATGTACCTGTCTCCGGGAGGCAAATGCATAAAAGCATCTGGTGTAAGGGCTCTTTTTTTAGCCATTGCCGAAGTGTAAGCATTTGCAAGTGCATCAGTTAAAGATTTCTCCTTGGGCATCATTCTTATCTTTTCAATAAGTTCTAACACGGTTTTATCTTCGGCCGAATAGTATTTTTTAAGCTTGTTAGAGGAGCCACATCCTAACATAAATAGCGTTAAAAAGAGGAGTATATATTTCATAATTTGAAATCTAAGAATTCTTGTTGAAATTTACAATGATCTTGAGGGAATTATCATATTTACGACAACTATAAATGGCAAACCTGTTCAATGTTTTAAAAAAATCATCAACCCAGCAAGTAGATTTAATAAACTTGGTGCTATTGGTATTGTCATTTGTTTTGGCAGTATGCTTTCCGTTTTCTCTTTTTTTATTAGCTTATGCAATACTTGGGCCTTTGCATTACCTCACCGAATTGTTTTGGCTTAAAAAAAGCAATTTTTATTTAAAAGAAAGCAAAGGTTCCATCCCTTTAATCGTGTTTTCTGTGCTGCTTACGTTAATGGTTTTATTGGGCAGTAATAATTTTTTTAAGGATCAACCTTTCATGCTCAATAATTTTCAACCCATCATTACCGGAATTCTTTTTCTGAGTTTTTCTACGGCATTAATTTTTACACTTATCGAAAATCGTCGTTTTCGTTTTCTAGCTTTTGTTCTAGCAATTATATTATGTTGGGTACTTTCTAAATTGTCGATTTATGAATTATTCTTTGGTATTTTCCTTACTTCAATAATTCATGTGTCCTTATTTACTGCGCTTTTTATGGTTTTTGGAGCATTAAAAGCAAAGTCAAGCTGGGGCTTTTTTACAGTAGTAATGTATATAGTATTCATTGGTTTCATTTTCATACTACCGGCATCGTATATACGAGAAAATATCAGTATTAAGTTTCAGGATATTTTATATCGATCGGGTTTTATTTTGTTGAATCAATCTATTGCTGATTTTTTTGGCGCAACGCATCAAACTTCTATTCAACTAACCCAAGGTATTGGTTTGCGTATTCAATCTTTTTTGGCTTTTATTTATACTTATCATTATCTCAATTGGTTTTCTAAAGTTGAGGTAATTCGTTGGCATAAAGTATCTTCCCAAGCTCGAAATATTACGATTGGGGTTTGGGCAATTGCGGTGTTATTGTATTATGTGAACTATCAAACAGGATTGTTAACGCTTTTTCTCCTTAGTACCCTACATGTATTATTAGAATTTCCGTTAAATATTCATTCAATTACAGGAATAGTACAACAACTCAAGTCGAAATGGTATCGATAATATCATTTTTAGCCTAAGGAAATAAATGTTCGTATTCGTACGTTATAGCCCAAAGCGGTGCTTTATGATAATCTGGGCTTAAATTTAATGTTTGTAAATCATTGATTTATACATTACAAAAAGGTGATTTTTCAAAGAATATCATTTTTTTTTGATTTTAAGTGTAGGCTAGTTATCTTCGCCGTCCTTATTTAAGGAAATAACCCTATTGTTCACAACCCCAAAAAATTTCTATTTTTTATGGCTGTAAAAATGAGACTGCAACGTCATGGTTCAAAAAAGAGACCATTCTACTTCATCGTTGTAGCAGATGGAAGAAGTCCACGTGATGGAAAATTCATTCAGAAATTAGGTACGTACAATCCATTGACAGTTCCTGCAACAATTCAGGTAGACCGTCAAAAAGCATTGGATTGGTTGCACAAAGGTGCACAACCAACCGATACTGTGCGTCGTATCCTTTCTTTCAAAGGTGTATTGTTTCTTAAACATTTGCTCCGCGGCGTAAGCTTAGGATTGTTTGATGAAGCAGCAGCAATGCAAAAATTTACCGCATGGAGTGTTGAGCACGATGCTCACATTGCCCGTCGTCAAGGAGCTCATAGAAAAGCTCGTATCGACAGCAAAAATCAACCAGTGGTAAGAAAAGTTGCTGATGCCCCAGTTGTTGAATCAACACCAGCTTTAGAAGCTGATGCTGCTGAAGAAACCAAAACAGAAGAATAATTAACCTCTGTTCTGCGAACGCATTGAGTCCCGTTTTTATTAACGGGACTTTTTTTTGCTCACGTCTATCTTACACTCAAATTGTTGGCAAAAAGTATAAATTGCAACTTACATGGATCAATATTTTAAAATAGGAAAACTTGCTGCCAGTTTTGGCTTAAAAGGCGATTTAGTATTGCAGCATAGCTTAGGTACCCCACCAACCACTGCATCTTTGAAAGTAATTTTTATAGAAGAAAAGAAAGGCAGTTTTTTGCCCTTTTTTATAGAATCAATAACCGTACGCACCCCTACTGAATTACTCATCCGTTTAGAAGGTATTGATAGCAAAGAACTGGCACGCAAACTTACACCTCGTGAGGTATGGATACCGGAAAAAGAATTTCGAAAGCTTGCCGAACCTTCGGCTCCAATAAGTTTATTGGGATTTAGTTTAATAGACGGGAAACGCAATCTTGGTGAAATCATTGAAGTTATTGAACAGCCGCATCAACTACTCTGTGCCATAATGATAGAAGGCAAAGAAGTATTGGTACCTATTCATCAAGAATCGCTTAAGAAAATAGATGCCAAACAGCGAAAAATTCATGTAGAATTGCCCGACGGGTTGTTGGATATTTATTTACTTTAATTACCGATAGTTTGTGTTATTTATTGTTCGAGAAATTTTAAAGTATGTCTCAAACCCCTCAACGAATTATTGCTCATTTCGATCTCGATTCATTTTTTGTTTCGGTAGAAGTGTTGCGTAATCCTGCATTGAAAGGGAAGCCTGTTTTTGTAGGCGGACAAGAACGTGGAGTAGTAGCCGCATGTAGTTATGAGGCACGAAAATTTGGCATCCACTCCGGCATGCCTTCCCGCAAGGCTTTGGAACTTTGTCCGCATGCCATTGTATTAAGCGGAACTAGGGCTGAGTATAGCAAGTACTCCCGTTGGGTAACTTCCATCATAGCAGCCAAAGCGCCTTTATTTGAAAAAGCCTCCATTGATGAATTTTATCTAGACCTCACTGGTATGGATAAATTTTTCAATCCATTGGAATGGACGATTGCATTAAGGCAACAAATCATAGACGAAACCTGTTTGCCCATTTCATTTGGATTGTCATCCAATAAAATGATGGCAAAAATTGCAACTACTGCTGCTAAACCCAATGGCTATTTACAAGTGCCTTTTGGAAAAGAAGCAGCTTTTTTGGCACCATTGAAGGTGGAGAAAATACCTGGCGTTGGAGATCATTTAAAAGCAGTTTTAAATGCAATGAATATTATTACCATAGGCGATCTTACTACAAAACCTGTAGAAGAATTAGAAGAGCGTTTAGGGAAATGGGGGGTAGACTTATGGCAAAAGAGCAAGGGTATACATCACGGTGAAGTAACCCCTTTCCATGAATCAAAGTCAATTTCATCTGAAAATACATTCGAAGAAAACAAAACTGAAGTAAAATTTTTATTATCGGAAATCGTTCGATTAACGGAAAAGATTAGTTACGAATTAAGGCAAGACCAAAAGGTTGCAGGATGTGTTGCAGTGAAAATAAGGTATCCCGATTTTGAAACCACTTCAAGGCAAACGACCATTCCATATACGTGTACCGACGATGAGATTATTCCGGTAGCCAAAGAATTATTCCATAAACTTTATCGCAAAGGAATGCCTGTAAGATTGTTGGGTGTAAAATTAAGCGACCTCACTCAAGAGTCTATTCAAACCAATTTATTTACAGATGCTGATAAAAAGCAAGAGTTATATCGCGCTATAGATGATGTTAAAAATAGATTCGGGAAATTGAAAATAAAAAGGGCATCATCTGGATAAAAAATTTATTTGGTATCTACTAATTCTAAGATGGTTTTCTTTTCTAATATTTTTAAAGTTGCATCTCTAGTTTGTTGCATGGCCTTATATAAGCCGCAAACAGTTTCATCGCAATCAGCACATTTTTCGTAAAAATTCAAACTTACACAAGGCACCAAGGCAATTGGTCCCCCAACAATTCTAATGGCCTGTGCTAAAGTTATTTTTTTGGGATGTTGAATTAGAAAATATCCACCCCCTTTTCCTTTTTTACTATCTAAAATTTCTTTTTGCTTTAACTCCAATAAGATGGATTCCAAAAATTTTATGGGTATTTTTTTTTCTTTCGAAATTTCAGAAATGAGTACCGGCCCTTTTCCATATCTGGCAGCTAAATACCCCAATGCTTTAAGGGCATATTGCGTTTTCTTTGATAACATAGTAGAAAGTTAAGAAAAAAATGAAAATAAAAAAACTGTTAAAAAGTCTACTTCTATGGTAGACTAAGTTATATTTGTCAAAATTAAAAAAATATGTCATTACGATTAGGGGATTTAGCACCAAATTTTATAGCCAATACAACTGAAGGTGAAATAGATTTTCATGCATATTTAGGAGATAGTTGGGGCGTTTTGTTTTCGCATCCTGCAGATTATACACCTGTTTGTACAACTGAGTTGGGGCGCACTGCTTTATTGAAGGAGGAATTTGCAGTAAGAAATGTAAAAGTTTTAGCTGTAAGTGTTGATGGTATTGAAAAGCATTTTGGTTGGAGAAATGATATAAATGAAACACAATCCTGTACAGTAGATTTCCCCATCATTGCTGATGAAAATAGAGTAGTGGCAACATTGTATGATATGATTCATCCCAATGCATCGGAAAGTTTCACCGTTCGTTCTTTGTTTATAATTGGGCCCGATAAGAAAGTAAAATTAATCATTACTTACCCTGCATCTACCGGAAGAAATTTCCATGAAGTGTTGAGGGTTATTGATTCCTTACAACTTACTGCAAAATATAGTGTGGCAACCCCCGCAAATTGGCAAGTAGGTGAAGATGTTATTGTGGTGCCTGCAATAAGCACAGAAGATGCCATAAAGAAATTTGAAAAGGGCGTTAAAGTAATTAA
>JBMOEQ010000193.1:0-6461 GCA_049314655.1 Ferruginibacter sp.
TTCTAAATTTAATAAAGCCAATTGTTTTACCACCGCATCTTTTTCACTTACCGGCACTTCCTCAAATTCGTATACTTTTTCTTGCTCGTGCCATAATCTGCAATTCACATCGGCCAATTGATAAAATACGGCACCAATTTCGCCCAACACTTCCTTCACTTCATTGCCTTCTTTTTTAAATACTTTATTGGCAGCAAAAGTTAATCTTTCGGGTGGAATATTACCACTCAACGCATCCGCAAAATATTCATCAATTTCGGCTTGCAATTGTGTGGCTTGGGTTGCCAAACTTTTTAACCTTGCCTCATCGGTAGAATGGTATTCTTTGAGCTTAACAATCGTAAGCTTATCACACAACATGCCTAAAGTTTCTGCCATAATATGCTTTAAAATATCCGCGAAATTATTGTTTTTAATGCGAATTTGGTGCAGGATTTTCAGATAGTAAATGTAGAAAATGTTGCAAGCCTTCTCGCTTACGGTCATCGAGCCCAAATTGGATGTATTGGGTGTAGTATTGCCTCAAATTGAACAATGGATAAGGATTTTGGGCAATCACGGTATCCAATTGCTCAAACCCCATTGCATTAGCCGCATTAAAACGCGTACAAAAGCCATCAGACAAGGGTTTATTGCTTATCCATGTAGCAAATACAAAAGGCAAACCGGTATAAGCTTTCCATGCTGCCCCCAAATCGAACATATATTTAAATTTTCCCTTTTGTTCAAAAGCCCTGTCGCCAATGATTACCGCAGCAGTTGTGCCACCAATTTTTTCTATAAAATCTGTAGCAGCAGCCTCAAATTTGGGTTGAACCTTCCAATGATTTTTTAACAGTATTTGTGCCAATTGAACCGAAGTCCTACTTTGATAATCGAGCAAAACCGTTTCAATTTCATTTACCGGAACATCACTGAAAATAGCTACAGTAGCCACTTCACCATCACATCCAATACAATAATTGGATATAATATGCGCTTCTTTTAATAGTGGAATGATAGCCACCGGCACTAAACCTACATCTATGGTTCCGGATAAAAGTTCGGCAGCAATTTTTGCCGGATAACCTATATGAAGTTCAACTTCATCGGTCATCATGCCCTTTTCTATACCATAAATCAGGGGTTTTGTATTGAGATAACTCACCGCCCCTACTTTAATTTTCGTTTCGTTGTTATTTTTTGCCTGCAGCAAATCGTTCATGGCACAAAGATACTGTTGAGAAAGGGTTTTTCGAAGGGAGACGTTATCTTTGTCACATATATAATTTTATGGAACTGAGTACTCTCACCGCCTGCTCCCCAATTGATGGACGATACAGAAAACAATTGTCGCATTTATCCGAATATTTTAGTGAATACGCTTTAATCAGATACCGTGTTTGGGTAGAAATTGCCTATTTCTTGCATTTGGGTGAGAAAAGATTTTTTAAAGTTCCTGCAGCTGTAAAAAATCATTTGCTGAAAGTGGCCGATGAATTTTCATTAGAACAAGCCGAAAAAATAAAAGCCACTGAAAAAATCACCAACCACGATGTTAAAGCAGTGGAGTATTTTTTAAAAACCGAATTAGATGCTTGTGGTGGAACCCATTTAAAAGAGTGGATACATTTTGGATTAACCTCGCAAGACATCAACAATACCGCCATTCCCATGAGTTGGAAGCATGCGATGGAACATGAATATCTTCCGGCAATCATCAACTTGCAACATTTATTATTGAAGCTTGCGGATGAATATGCATCAGTTTCTATTTTAGCACGTACACATGGACAACCAGCTTCTCCTACTCGTTTAGGAAAAGAATTATTGGTTTTTACAGAGCGATTAGAAAATCAAATTCAACTGTTCAGTTATATTCCTTTCATGGGAAAATTTGGTGGCGCTACCGGAAATTTCAATGCTCATGCAGTAGCCTTTCCTAAATACAAATGGGTGAATTTTGCCAATGAATTTTTAGAAGATAAACTGGGCTTACAACGCCAACAACACACTACTCAAATTGAACATTACGATACTTTGGCTGCTCATTTTGATGCCATCAAAAGAATGAATACCATTTTGATTGATTTGTGTAGAGATATTTGGACCTATATCAGTCAGGATTATTTTAAACAAAAAACCAAAAAAGGCGAAGTGGGCAGCAGTGCCATGCCACATAAAGTAAACCCAATAGATTTTGAAAATGCAGAAGGTAATTTAGGTATTGCCAATGCCCTTTTTGAACATTTATCTGCAAAATTGCCTATATCTCGTTTGCAGCGCGATCTTACCGATTCTACTGTTTTAAGAAATATTGGTGTACCGGTTGCGCACACAATTTTAGCCATTACTTCCATTGAAAAAGGATTGGGCAAACTCATCTTAAATGAAAAAGCTATACAGTCCGATTTAGATAAAAATTGGGCAGTGGTTGCCGAAGCCATTCAAACTATTTTAAGAAGAGAAAATTACCCGCAACCTTTCGAAGCATTAAAGGCTTTAACTCGTGGTAAAAATGCGATTGATAAAAAAACCATTCATGCGTTTATTAATACCTTAAAAGTTCCCACTGCCGTTAAACAAGAATTGAAAAAGATTACACCGTTTAATTACACGGGAGTTTAGTGGGAGATGGTTTTTGGAGATGTGGTTGTTGGTAAAGTTTATAGAGTTTATAAGGTTTCTAAAGTTATACGGTCTTTATAAACGCTAGAATCTATATAAACTTTGCATTTAGGTTTATAGAGTTTATAAGGTTCCTAAAATTATAAGGTCTTTATAAACTCTAGAATCTTTATAAACTTTGCATTTAGGTTTATAATGTTTCTAAAGTTATACGGTCTTAATAAACTATAGAATCTTTATAAACTTTATAATCTTTGCTTCCCCAATTAAAATCCAACATTCCCTATCTAACTACTTCTAATGAAGCAGAAGCTTTAATTGCACTGCCTTCAATCCATTGTACTTGATAGATGCCGGTAGCAAATTTTCGTACATCAACATCTGCATAATTATCGGCAGTGGTTAATTGAAAAACAGTTGCTCCAATGGAATTGATAATTCTAATATTTTTCTTTGCATTCGTGTTAGCATTAAAGCTAATTCGAGTTGTTGAAGTTGCGGGATTAGGAGCTATTTCCATACCAAGAGATTTTACTCCGGCAAATTTTACAATTTTGGTAAGTTCCTCTTTTCCTGGAGTAATTATTCTTGCTCGATAATAGTAATCGGAATTTCTGTTGATCAAATCGGTATAGGTATAGTTTAAAACTGTACCATTGATACCGTTAGCAATCATGTTGCCGATAGCATTGAAATGTACACCATCATTACTGCCTAATAATTCAACCGTATTGATAGGATCGGAAGAAACCAAAGTAAGATTGAGTTGATAGTGTTGTTGAGCTTTATGTCCTTTAAAGTCAATTACCGTAACAGGAATTACTGACACAGAATTGGTTGCACCTGTGGAAAGTGTTCGGGCACTATCATCATAAGCAACCGCTAGTGGTGTAAAGGATAAATTGTACACCAATAAATTTCCGGGGATGGGTGCACTAACACCATTTCCTGCGAATGATAAGTTTCCATTTCCCCAATCGAAGATACATACTGTAGTATCTTGGGCAGCATTGGCGCCGGTTATATGCAACACAATAGGACCACGATAATAAGATACATTTGAATTTCCTGATGGTATTTGTGTAGCTACTTCAACAGATAATCGGTTGGAGCCTGAAGCCCAGTTTATCAAATAATCGGGGTACCCTTTTCCACCTGTGGGTGAAAATCCATTACCCGAGCCTCCTACATAATCATTAAAGAAAGGACTAATATCGATGCCTAAAGCAGCATTAAAATAAGCTTTCAAAGAATCGGATGTTGCCGATCTTCCTCCCATATTGGTTTGATAGTTTTTGAGTGCTTTATAAAAACGTGTATCCCCACTAATTGCTCTAAGCATGGAAACAATCATTGCGCCTCTTTCATAAATTGCCGAACCATAACTAGTACCCCAAATGGTATTAGAATTGGCAATATTGGCATTAGGAATCCAAGCGCTAACCGTATTGGATAACGCCGAATTTTTGAATGACTGTCGGGTTGTAAAAGGATTAATACCTGTTGATGGCACTAATTCTCCGGCCAAGGCTTCACTATATCTTGCAAATCCTTCTGCCAACCATAAATCATTCCAAGTAGAGAAACTTACATTATCTCCGAACCATTGATGCATTAATTCATGTACTAATGTTTTGGTACTTTGTAAGGAGTTGGTAGCTATTCCTGAAAAAGTTTGATGTTCCATACCTCCGGCCCCCAATAATCCATCATAAAAACCATGTTTTTCTAACTTGAAGGGATAATCTCCAATACGTTCGCTTAAGGCTTGCATAACAGGATTGATACGATCCATTGCAGCAACAATGCTAGTATATGTAGCTTCTGATTTTCCTTTAAATAAATAATACATCACCGGAACTGGAGTACCGCTAATATCTACCGGATTACGATGAAAACGTGTAAATCGTGCTACAGCAACAAAAACTAAATAACTGGCAATAGGGTATCTGGTTTGATAGGTAAATATTCTACTGTTTCCGGTAATGGTAGAATCAATTAATTTGCCATTGGTGGCTACCCAAAATGTATCTGCAGCAGTTGGAGATGCCCAAGGTACACTTACAATAATATCCATTGAATCTATTTTATCTTGCATATCTGCTTTGCAAGGCCACCAATCTCTATCTTCATACGATTCTGAAAGTGTTGTTATAAAAGTTCCGGCACTGGCACTTGTAGCTTTTTGATAACCTTGTGCTGCTCCTGATGCTGCAGGTGGAGTTCCTTCGTAAAATATCTTTACCGAATCTTTAAAATTTTGAGCAAGTGTAGCTCCAAGTTGTATAAATAAAACATTGCCACTTTTTACAATATTGCCGGCAGGTAAATTGGCTCCTCTAAATTGAACAGCAGTTACATTGAGCACGGAATTAAAATCGAATGTAATTTCATTAACATTAGCTTCTGTGGTGATAAAATTCGTTTGTACATATCCCTTGATGTATTTAACACTTGAATCGGGATTAATACGCCAAAATACTTTGTGGTAAATAACATTAATATTATCGCCGGTTCCGCTATTACCGGATGATGTTGGATTTGCTACTTGATGATAATATAAAGAATCGGCATTTTGAGCTTTTACATTTGCACTTAAACAGCATAATAAAATAATGAAGAAAAATACCGGTTTTGAATATTGAATTTGCATAAAAAAAGAAGTTAAATAAAAGCTTCATATCTTTTTATTGAAGCATTCGTTGCTACGAAAATAATTAAAAACTCAGTTTATAATCAAATTATGGAAAATATCCTTCTGCATCATGACAGAAAAAAAAATCACCCATCAATATTATCCTTGTTCAATTGAATAAAAAAAATGAAAAACACGATAATAATTGTACACTATAGCTTAAAATCTAAGTCGATATTTTCTAAAGAAATGAACGAAAATTGCTATTTTTTTACTTAAATATTGAGTGACTTATACCATACAATACATGATGATTTTATGGCATTTTCGATAAAGAAACACCATTAAAATTGAGGCAATCCTATAGAATCAATCAAATTAATTAATATAATATCTATAAATAATATAATTTCAAATATTTAAACATTATAAATATATCAATATAAAAATTAAGGAATATTAATTTTTTTTTACTCGAAAAGGCTTCTAGTGCGATAAATTGTGTGTATGAAATTTCTTACTTGTTTGTTGTTTACCTCCTTCTTATTTTTCACTTGCACCATAGATGCACAAACATTTTCTGCTACCGGAACTTTTCCTGTAAGTTTAAGTGGAGCAACGGGCAGTTGTGCAAGTTCAGGCACTACAGCGCCCAATGTGTTGCCAATTTCTGTAACCGGATTAGGGAACTTATCATCTACCAATAAGTTGATATCGGTTAGTGTAACTTTAGGAGAATGCACGAGTGGTACAGTAAATTTAAATAATGTTCAATTTCGTTTGCAATCTCCCTCTGGTATTTGTCAGGGTATTTACAGTGGTGGACTTTCAAGTGCAGCTGCCGGCAACCATATCATCAATTTAGTGGGTACTACTACTTGTTTAAACAATCCTAATGTAAACAACACACCAACAGCAGGATCTGCCGCCTATTTCTCTAGCAATAATGGCTATTTCAATGCCCAATTTAATGGCACAGGTACTGATTATAATGCATATACAGGTTCAGCAGATGGTGAATGGAAACTTATTTTTAGTGAAAGCACATCGTTTCCTCCTTGTTTAACCGCAGCGAGTTTAACATTTGGAAATCCAACGCTAATATCTCAAAACAATAATGGAGATAATTGTACCGATGCAATTCAATGGGATGGAACTTCAGCTATTTGTGCTTCAACGAATGGCATGACGGGCAGCACTTTGATGCCTGGAAGTTTGG
>JBMOEQ010000194.1:0-6448 GCA_049314655.1 Ferruginibacter sp.
TTCCGTCAGCCGTGAATGCCAGAGTGAGTCCGAAAGCGTTTCCGGTGGTCGGGATATTTGAAATGGCCAATGTCGTGATTGCTGCATTCAAACTTACATGAAACACATTGCCAAGCGCACAATTTAGCGTGAGCGTTCCGCTGGATATCGTTGGTGCTTCAACCTAATTTTGATGTATTGAGAGGTAAAGGATTTATCTAACAAATCGCCTACCCTTAGACCGTTTCTGCCGGTTTTATCCATATATGCCGGACCAATACCTTTTAAAGTAGAACCTATTTTATCATTCCCTTTTTGTAACTCACTCGCTTTATCTAATGCACGATGGGTAGGTAAAATTAAATGTGCACGTTCGCTGATGTATAAATTTTTTCGATAATCAACACCCATTGCGGCCACCGTTTCACATTCTCTTTTAAGTGTAACCGCATCTAACACTACCCCATTGCCAATGAGGTTAATTTTATCTTCATGAAAAATTCCGCTGGGTATTTGGTGTAACACTACTTTCTTGCCATTTACATATAAAGTATGTCCGGCATTGGGGCCACCTTGAAAACGTGCAATCACATCGTAGTTTGGTGCAAAATAATCTACGATTTTTCCTTTACCCTCATCTCCCCATTGCAAACCCAAAATTACATCTACCATTTTAATTGATTTAAAAGTAACGCTAGTGAAATAGGTTGTCTAGCAATTGTTTACGGTTTTATTGATCATTTGTACTTTTCCAACCGCATAAATTAAGGGTTGGAATTTGTTTACCGGGTAAAAATAAATTGAATTCAAACAATCACCTAAAATTAGATGCAAAGAATATGAATTGGGTAAAAGTTTTATCCGGCAACCTTTTATTTTTTGAGTAAAGCATAACACTGTGCAGCAATTTCCAACTCTTCATTAGTGGGTATAATGAGAATTTTTACCGGCGCATCATCTTGTTGGATTGCCCTTATTCCCTTTCCATCGGCTAAATTTTTTGCTTGATCTAATTTTATGCCCAAATATTCTAAATGGCTACTTGCTTCTTTTCTTACTAAACTGTCGTTTTCGCCCACCCCGGCAGTAAACACCAATGCATCTACACCATTCATTGCAGCAACATAAGCACCAATAAATTTTCTAATGCGATAGGTGTACATATCGTAGGCCAATTGAGCCGCTTTATTACCTTTTAAAATTTCTGCTCTAATATCACGCATGTCGCTTAAACCTGTTAGTCCTGTCATACCACTTTTCTTATTTAAAAGTGTATTTACAGCTTCGGGTGTATAGCCCAATTGGTTGATGAGGTAAAAAATTACCGATTGATCTATATCACCGCTTCTAGTACCCATCATTAACCCATTCATTGGTCCCAATCCCATAGTGGTATCCACACATTTTCCATTTTCTATAGCCGCCATGCTACACCCATTTCCTAAATGTATGGTGATAATTTTTGCTTCGGGTTTATTAAGATAGGCTGCTGCTTTTTGAGCCACATACTTATGGCTTGTACCATGAAATCCGTATGCCCTAATGCCATGTTCTTTGTACAAAGATTCCGGGATAGCATAGCGATATGCTTTTTCGGGTAGGGTTTGATGAAATGCAGTATCAAAAACAGCAACTTGTTTGGCGGTTGGAAATATTTTTTCTGCTACCTGTATACCTAATAAGTTAGGCGGATTATGCAGAGGCGCCAGCGGAAATAATTTTTCGATTTGAATTTTTATTTCGGGGGTAATTTCAACAGTTGCAGAGAAACTTTCGCCTCCATGTACAACCCTATGTCCTACTACTTCAATAGACGCCGCCAACTCGCTTCCAAGCAATGTAGCCACTTGTTGTAAACCTGCTGCATGATCGGCAATATCTATTTTAAAGTTTTGAACCTGTTCGGTATCGGTTCGAAAATCTTTATGCTTAATCTCCCCGTCTGTTAACCCAATTCTTTCAACCGATCCACTACAGATGATGCGTTCTTCGGGCATTGATATCAATTGGTATTTGATAGAACTGCTTCCCGAATTGATGACAAAAATATTCATAGGAGTTATTTTGAAAATTACTTTTGTTGTGCTTGAATGGCAGTGATTACTACAGTGTTAAATACATCATCTACGGTACATCCTCTGCTTAAATCATTCACCGGTTTATTTAAACCTTGCAACATAGGACCAATAGCCAATGCGCCTGTTTCGCGCTGTACGGCTTTATACGTATTGTTACCGGTATTTAAATCGGGGAATATCAATACACTGGCTTGTCCGGCTACTTCCGATTGTGGCATTTTTTGTCGGCCTACTTCCGGATCAACTGCTGCATCATATTGAATAGGACCTTCTACTTTTAAATCGGGCCTGCGTTCTTTTATTATACTGGTAGCTCTTCTTACTTTTTCAACATCTTCTCCTTGTCCGGAGCTGCCCGATGAATAAGACAGCATTGCAATTTTTGGTACGATGCCAAACATCAAACTACTTTCTGCAGAAGAAATAGCAATATCCGCCAACTGTTCGGATGTAGGATTTGGATTTACGGCACAATCACCAAACACGGTAACCCTATCGGGTAAACACATGAAAAATATTGAGGAAACGGTTTCAATACCGGGTTTTGTTTTTACAAATTGTAAAGCAGGGCGAATGGTATGCTGTGTTGTATGTAAAGCGCCAGAAACCATACCATCTGCATCGCCTTTGTATACCATCATAGTACCGAAATAAGAAACATCTTTCATTAAATCGGTGGCCATTTCTAAACCGATATTTTTGCTTTTGCGCAATTCCATAAAAGTTGCTACATAAGCATCAAATAAAGGCGATTCAATAGGATTGATTACTTGCAAACGACTCATATCTACTTTTAAATTCAAGCGATCAAAAGCCGTTTTCACTTCTTCATATTTACCTAAAATAGTTAAGCTAACAATATCTTGTTTTAATAAACGAGCAGCAGCAGTTAAAATACGATCATCGTTACCCTCGGGTAAAACAATATGTTTCTTTTCTTGTCGGGCACGTTTTACCAATTGATATTGGAACATTCTTGGAGTAATGCCTTCTGCTCTTGCTGTTGAAATTTTATCTAAAATTAATGTAGAATCAATATGCTGTTCAAAGGTATTGATGGCCAATTCAATCTTAGACTTATTTTCAGGATAAATACGAGAATGGATATTGCCTACCATATTCACTGTTTCAAAAGTTCCGGATTCTACTTGAATAATGGGAACAATTTTTTCTAGTCCTTCAATAAGCCGAATAATTGGTTCTTCCGGTTCTAAGCCGCCCGTCAAAACGATACCGGCTACACGAGGATAATTTTTTGAAATATTGGCTTGCAAAGCAGCCACAATAATATCTGCTCTGTCGCCCGGTGTAACTATAAGTGTATTGTCTTTTAAACGGGTTAAACAATTTCTTAATTGCATAGCGCCTACCATATATTGATCTACCGGATTGGTTAAGAGATGTGCTCCAAAAAGCACTTCTCCTTCCACCGCTTCAACAATTTCTTTCATGGTTGGATTGTTCAACTCCTGTTGAAAAGGAATTACCGTGTAGATAACTTCTTTAGGTAAACGTTTTGCAATTTCCTTTTGCAAGGGCTCTACATCAGCCTGATCAATTTTATTGGCAACCATACCTAACAATTTCACCTCCTTATCTTGTAATACTTGATAATTAGACATGATATTGTTTACCGTTTCTTCGGCATCATGTGCATCGCCCTTACAAACAAGAATCATTGGGATGCCTAAATTTCGAGCAATTTCAACATTGGCATTAAATTCGAAAGATTGGCCATCGCCATCAAAACCTGTGCCTTCTACCAAAACAAAATCGTGGGTTTCTTCCAGTTTTTTAAAATGTGCTATAATGATGTCGATAATTTGAGCATGGTTACCGTTGCTACGATAACGCAATAATTCATCGAAGGTTAAGGCATAAGTTTCTTTATACGACATGGATAAACCAAAATGCGACAAAACCGTTTCGATATGAACATCTTTTCCTTCGGATTCGGGTTGATTGATTACAGGGCGGAAATAGGCAATCTTTTTCATCTTGCCTACCAACATATGCATTAGCCCAAGCGTAACTACAGATTTGCCACAGTAGGGTTCGGCTGAGGCGATATAAATTGCTTTCGACATTGGTTATTTGATTGAACTTTAATTTTTGCAAAAGTCGGTTATATACAGTATTTACGGCTGACAAAAATCAGCAGAACAGATAATCATTGGCAGTGCAATAATGACATTTAAATGAAGCGCTTCTAAATTTCATTTTATTCTAAAATTAATACAATAAAAAACCGCAGATAGTCTGCGGCTTAAAAATTTAATATTAAAATAAACTAAGCTACTTTAAGCATACTCAGTTTGCTGTTCCCGAATTTACGTTGTGCATATTCTAAAGTAACTTCAAAAGTCTTTACTTTTTGAGAAGGCAATTCGTACATCGCATCGGTTAAAATACTTTCGCAAATGCTTCTTAATCCACGAGCACCTAATTTAAATTCTAATGCTTTTTCTACCATAAAATCAAAAACAGCAGGCTCAAAGCTTAAAGCAATGCCTTCAATATCGAATAACCGTGTAAACTGTTTTATCAATGCATTTTTAGGCTCTGTTAAAATACTGCGTAAGGTTTCGGCATCTAAAGGATTGAGGTAAGTAATCACCGGTAAACGACCTAATAATTCCGGTATTAATCCAAAATGCTTAAGGTCTACTGCATTTACAAACTGTAATAAATTATTTTGCTGGAACTCTTGTAAAGCCTTGTTTACATTGAATCCGATGGCATGTGTATTTACCCTTCTTGCGATAAGTCGATCAACGCCATCAAATGCGCCACCACAAATGAATAATATATTTTGTGTGTTTACTTTAACCAATTTTTGTTCGGGATGTTTACGACCGCCTTGTGGTGGAACCAACACTTCTGTGCCTTCTAATAATTTTAATAAGCCTTGTTGTACACCTTCGCCACTAACATCGCGTGTGATAGAAGGATTGTCGCTTTTGCGTGCAATTTTATCAATTTCATCTATGAACACTATTCCTCTTTCAGCAGCAGCAACATCGTAATTGCAAGCTTGTAATAAACGGCTCAACATGCTTTCAACATCTTCACCCACATAACCGGCTTCGGTAAATACGGTTGCATCTACAATGGCAAAAGGCACATTCAACATACGAGCAATAGACTTTGCCAATAAGGTTTTTCCCGTACCGGTTTCGCCTACCATGATGATGTTGCTTTTTTCAATCTCTACTTCATTCTCGATTTTTTGATTTAATCTTTTATAGTGATTGTACACTGCAACAGCTAATACTTTTTTTGCGTCATCTTGCCCAATTACATAATCATCTAAATATTTTTTGATTTCGATAGGCTTACGAATGGTAAGCTTAGAACCGCCTGCAGCATTTTGTTTGGCATCGGGATAAATCATCAACTCTTGGCCAATAATTTCTTGCGCATGTTCTACGCAATTTTCACAGATATGCCCTTCCTGACCGGCTATTAATATTTTCACCTCATCGCGGCTTCTGCCACAAAAAGAACAATGTAATGTTTGTTGTTTTGCCATGTTTTGTTGTGCACCCCATTAACGTAATGCACAAGTTGCAAAGATAACATGTATAATGGCAAAATGAACCTATTAACAGAAATTGAAAAAATCGCAAAATAGTAGGTTATTCCATTGATTCAGTTGCTTGAAAATAACGGAGTTGTGCTTTTATTTGAACATCTACAATAGAAGCCATTGTAGTGCAATTTGAAAAATCTTGGTTTCCGTAAAATTGATTTAAATCGGCAGCTAACTGTTTTACCTTATAATTCTCTGAAATTTCGGCTTGCATTAAGGCATCCAATAAAGCCCGAATTTGTGTGGCGTTTTTTTGATATAACCGAATGAATTGTTGCGCCTGTTGATGTTGAATAGTTTTTATTTCAGTTTTAGAGAAGATTTCCTGAACATTTTTTACAAAGGGATAATTTTCTCGATAAAACTGCGGCCAATATAATTTCAATCTGCCTTCATAACATTGTTGATCAAAATCAATGGCTCTAAAATGATAAGCAGTTTGTTGCTGTTCATTTTCTGATGTATTGATTACAAAATTATAGTTACGCATATCGCCCAATAAGCGTGCAAACGATGCCGTATTAAATGCAATGAAAGCGTTGGCTAGTGCTTGTTTCGATGCATCACTTAATGATAGAAAATGGGTTTTCAAAAATTCATCTCCGGGCATACCAACAATATGTTTTTCAATAAGGGTATTATGAGCACACATAAAATGAATGACATTGTTGGTTAACAAATGTTCCAACTCTAAACCAAAAATGCGAGATGCATCAGCTTGTTTTACATAAAACTTATCCTTCCATTGGTGGTGAAGAGATGTAATGCCAATTCTAAAAGGCACACTGTTGCCAAATTC
>JBMOEQ010000195.1:0-6415 GCA_049314655.1 Ferruginibacter sp.
AAAATATCTGGAGCATTGAAGAACTACGTAAAAAGATTCTCTTCACGCTATTATTGATATTCATATACCGTCTCGGCTCTTTTATTGTATTGCCGGGTATCGACCCCAATAAATTGGCAAATTTAACCAACAGTACCAAATCGGGTATGTTAGGGTTATTGGATGCTTTTGTTGGTGGTGCATTCTCTAAAGCATCAATCTTTGCATTGGGTATTATGCCCTATATCTCTGCATCTATCTTTATGCAATTAGTAACCATTTTGATTCCTCAAATGGCTAAAGTTCAAAAAGAAGGAGAAAGTGGAAGAAAGAAAATTAATCAATGGACTAGATACCTAACTGTATTGGTTACCGCTTTCCAAGCAGCAGCCTATATCGGTTATCTTCAAAGTCCGGGTAATGCCGAAGCCCTAATTCCTGCATTCCAAGGTTATTTCTGGGTTTCTACTGTAGTTATTTTAACTGTGGGTACTTTATTTGTAATGTGGTTGGGTGAAAAAATTACCGATAAGGGTTTAGGTAATGGTACATCTATCATTATTATGATGGGTATCTTAGCTCGCTTACCGGAGTCTTTCTTACAAGAATGGACATCTCGTGCAACACGTGGTGGTGGCGGTTTGTTGTTATTCTTAATTGAATTGGCTTTCCTTGTTGCAATTGTCATGGGTTTAGTGATGTTGATCCAAGGTACACGCCGTGTTCCGGTTAACTATGCAAAGCAAATCGTTGGAAACCGTCAGTTTGGTGGTGCAAGAAATTTCTTGCCATTAAAAGTGAATGCTTCTGGTGTAATGCCAATCATTTTTGCTCAAGCAATTTTATTCTTACCTACTATTTTCTCTGGTTTTACAGGAGGTGGATGGGCTAAATACTTTACCGATCATACGAATGTAGTTTACATGATTGTTTATTCGGTTTGTGTAATTGCCTTTACTTTCTTGTATACTGCACTTATTTTCAATCCAAAGCAAATGGCCGAAGATTTGAAACGTAATAATGGGTTCATTCCTGGAGTTAAACCGGGCCAACCAACAGCAGATTATATAGGTACCATCATGGATAGAATTACTTTACCAGGTGCTGTATTACTTGCATTTGTTGGTATTCTTCCAGGTATCTTCCAGTTGGTGTTTGGTACGCAACAAGGTTTTGCTACTTTCTTTGGAGGTACATCTTTATTGATTATGGTAGGGGTTATCTTAGATACACTTCAACAAATAGAAACACAATTATTGATGCGTCAATATGATGGTTTAATGAGTAGTGGTCGTGTTCAGGGGCGTCAAACAGTTGCCTCCGGAATGTAATACTACCGGGAGAAAATAACACTGCAATAAAAATATCATTCAGTATAGCCCCGGCGTTCTAACGTCGGGGTTTGTTTTTTAATTTTCATTTATTATGATACACTATAGAACCAAGGAAGAGATTGAACTCATTCGTCATAGCAGCCAATTGGTAAGTAAAACGTTGGCACATGTAGCACAAGCTATTGTTCCTGGTATTACCACTTTAAAGTTGGATGAAATTGCAGAGCAGTTCATAAAAGATAATGGCGGTGTTCCTTCATTTAAAGGCTATCATGGATTTCCTTATACCTGTTGTATTTCTGTAAATGATGCAGTTGTTCATGGATTTCCGGGTAATCATGTATTGCAATCGGGAGATATTGTTACGGTTGATGTTGGGGTTTATAAAAATGGGTATCATGGTGATAGTGCCTATACTTTTGCCATTGGTGATATTAGTGAAGCCGTACAACACTTGCTTCGGGTTACAAAATCATCACTGTATAAAGGCATTGAGAAAGCAACACATGGCAATAGAGTTGGCGATATCGCTTATGCAATTCAAAATTATACTGAAAAGGAAAATGGCTTTGGTGTAGTAAGAGAATTAGTTGGGCATGGCATTGGAAGAGAATTGCATGAAGAACCTCAAGTGCCTAATTATGGTAAACGTGGTACAGGTGCTAAATTGAGAGAAGGTATGGTAATTGCCATTGAGCCAATGATTAATTTAGGTACAAAGAACGTGTTTACCGATAAAGATAATTGGACAATTCGTACCGAAGATGGGCAACCTGCAGCACATTTCGAACATACCATTTGCATTCAAAAAAACAAGGCCGATATACTTTCTTCTTTTACGGAAATTGAAGCAGCAGAAAAAGCAAATCCTGCACTATTGTCTTTAGATTAATATCATTTTTAAAATTGCATTTAAGGATATATTCCTTTAGCAGTTAACGGTGTAAAAATTATACAAAATATTTCTACATGCATAAAACACCACATAAACGATTGATAGTTATTGGTGGTGGTGCAGCCGGATTTTTCTGTGCCGTTAATGCAGCACGTTTATGTAAGGATCTTGAAGTTATTATTATAGAAAAATCGAATAAATTACTTAGTAAAGTTCGTGTAAGCGGTGGCGGTAGATGCAATGTAACACATAGTTGTTTCAGTATTTCCGATATGATAAAAAAATATCCTCGTGGAGATGCTTTTCTAAAAAAAGCGTTTCATCATTTTTTTACTACAGATACTATTCAATGGTTTAAGGAAAGGGTGGGTGAATTAAAGACAGAGGCTGATGGACGAATGTTCCCGGTTTCAAATTCATCAGAAACCATTATAGAGTGTTTATTACGAGAAGCTTCTAAATATAAGATTCAAATACAACTCAATAGAGTATTAAAAAATATCCAACCCAATGAGCATGGATTTTTGCTTGAATGTAATGACCAAGAATCTCTCCAATCCGATTTTGTATGTGTTGCTACTGGAGGTTTTCCTAAAGCCAGTGGCTACGATTGGTTAAAACAAACAGGGCACAGTATAGCATTGCCCGTTCCCTCTCTTTTTACTTTTAATATGCCTGGAAATGCTATTACACAATTAATGGGCATTACGGTAGATATGGCGGTGGTTAAAATTATAGGAACTAAATATGTTGAGCAAGGACCACTATTGATTACCCATTGGGGAATGAGTGGACCTGCAATTTTGAAACTATCGGCATGGGCTGCACGAACTTTAAGTGAATCGGAGTATACCTTTTCAATTCTTGTAAACTGGTTGCCAAGTTATAATGAGCAATCGCTAAAGAATGCCTTTCAACAAATAAGATTTGAAAAGGCAGCACAAAAAATAAGCAATAAAAATCCATTTGGATTGCCCCTTCGTTTGTGGCAATATTTATTACAACAAAGTGGTGTTGACGAGAATATACGATGGGCAGATTTGCCTTCGAAAGAACAAAATAAACTGATTAAGAATTGTTGCGCTCATGAATTTCAGGTTAAAGGTAAAACTACTTTTAAAGAAGAGTTTGTAACTGCCGGTGGTGTGCAATTAAATGAAATTGACCATCAAACCATGGAAAGCAAATTATTGCCTGGCTTGTTTTTTGCGGGAGAAGTGATTGATGTGGATGGCATTACCGGAGGATTTAATTTTCAAAATGCTTGGACAACAGGATTTCTAGCTGCACAAGGCATTGCTCAAAAATGTACATCAAAGGTTATAGAATAATTATTCCGGATTTCTTTCTTTCCAATCTTTCTCTTTTGCCGATCCGCTCGCTAAACTTATGGCCGAAAAGAAAACTAAAACAAGGAGTAAGATTAACGCATATTGCGAATAGGCTTCATAGTCTACCAACCATTCCCATTTAAATTTAAAAAACACTGCTGAGGCTAAAAGTAATGCAATGGTGCAAGCTATATAACCAATTGAAGAAAGACTTTTAGAAATCCCTTTTGCAATAGCCGATACATTGGTTTGGTTGCTATTTCTGATTAAGAAAAAAGCGCCATAGAAAAGCAAGAAAGGGAAAAGGGTAATTACGTATTGCAAAAACAAATCAATACCAGGTACAAGAAATACCGCACTTGAAAATAACCGCAATAATAAAAATAACACAACGATGAGTAGTAGAAACCCCAAAATGGCTCCAACTACTAACATCATTAAGCGAGAATATTTTTCAAAATTATCCATTGCAGCAAAAGTAAATTAATATCAATTGAATTCAACCAATTGTAGAATGCTTAATAGATAAAAAATAACCCCGTTGTTTGAGCAACGGGGTTAAACTATAGAACCAATTTGGCTTATTCAGCTTTTGGAGCGTCTGAAGAACCAGCTGCAGCAGCATCACTATCAAGTTTTGCTTTAATATCTGCAAGTGCACTTAAATCTCCGAGCGTAGATTTTTCTACTTTGCTTTGTAATGATTTAACCGCTTTTTTGGTTATTTCAGCATCAGCTTTTTTCTCTTTGATAATAGTTTGTTTTTCTTCTTCAGCTACTTGTTCCCAAATGCGGGTATGGCTTAATACGATGCGTTTGTCGTTGCGATCAAATTCAATCACCATAAATTGAGCGATTTCATCTGCAGCAATGCTTTTGCCATCTTCTTTTGCCAAATGACGGTTAGGTGCAAATCCTTCTAAACCATAAGGTAATTGAACTACAGCACCTTTGTCATCTTTCTTAATAACTGTTCCTTCGTGTAAGCTTCCAACTGGGAAACTATCTTCCAATGAATTCCATGGATCTTCTTCAATTTGTTTATGTCCAAGTTGAAGTTTGCGACCATCTTTATCAATGTGCATGATAATTACTTCGATAGAAGAACCAACTTTAGTGTATTCATTAGGGTTGTTGAAACGCTTCAACCAGCTTAAATCGCTGATGTGAATCATTCCACCAATACCTGTAGCTAATTCTACAAATACGCCGTAAGGAGTAATGTTTTTAACTACACCACTGTGTTTGCTACCTTCTGGGAATTTAACATCGATTTCGCTCCATGGATCGTTTGCCATTTGTTTAATAGACAAACTCATTTTGCGGGTATCTTTATCTAAGGTTACAATCTTAGCTTCGTATTCATCATTTAGTTTGAAGAATTCTTTAGCATTGATTGGTGTATTAGCCCAAGTAATTTCGCTTACGTGAACTAAACCTTCAACACCTGGCATAATTTCAAGGAAAGCACCGTAATCTTCGATGTTTACAACTTTACCTTTTACAATTTCACCTTCTTTGATACTTTCAGAAAGGGTATCCCAAGGATGTGGTGTTAATTGTTTTAAACCAAGACTGATACGTTTTTTATCATCATCAAAATCAAGTACAACCACATTCAATTTCTGATCCATTTTCAACACTTCGCTTGGATGGTTGATACGGCCCCATGAAATATCTGTGATATACAATAAACCGTCTAAGCCACCCAAATCAAGGAATGCGCCGAAATCAGTAATGTTTTTGATTGTTCCTTCAAGTACTTGACCTTTTTCAAGTTTGCCGATAATTTCTGCACGTTGTGCTTCAATATCACTTTCAATAAGCGCTTTGTGAGATACCACCGCATTCTTAATGGTTTCATTGATTTTAACCACTTTAAATTCCATGGTTTTGCCAACGAATTGATCGTAATCGGTAACTGGTTTAACGTCGATTTGACTACCTGGAAGGAAGGTTTCCATTCCGTAAACATCAACGATAAGACCACCTTTAGTTTTGCTGGTAACAATACCGGTAACAATTTCACCAGTTTTATGTAGCTCAACAATTTTTTCCCAAGCACGACTAGTACGAGCTTGTTTACGGCTTAGGTGAAGATTACCATCTCTGTCTTCTTTTTCCACTACCATAACTTCAATGATGTCACCAACTTTGATGCCACCTGGTACGTCTCTGAATTCATTTAATGAAATCAAACCATCACTTTTAAAACCAATGTTTACTACAGCATCAGTTTTGGTAATGGCTTCAATCGTTGCTTGAATCATTTCGCCATCATTGATCTGTTTAAACGTGTTGTCGTAAACAGCATCATATTTTTCTTTTTCTGCTTGGTTGTAGCTAGAAACATTACGTTTGTCTACACTCCAATCAAAATCGTCGTGCGCCGTAGCCACAACTTCATCAACAACAGCCAAAGCTGGTGCTTCAACAGGCACATTTGTTATCGCAGCAGTTTCGGTTGCCTCGGCAGCCGATCCTTCCTGTGCATCTGCGTTTAGTTGTTTTACAATATTGAATGACATAAAATTACCCCGGGTTTTTTTAACGGGAGGGCAAAGTTAAGAAAATCTATGCGTAAAATGACCTGAAAGGCTTGATTTTTCTATGTTTTTGGCCAAAAAATTAGAGCTGAAATTTCGGGAGGACTATAAAATCAAAAAATTATTGGATATCAACTACTTATAGGCACAAGTGTGATTGGTTGTACTAAACTTTTTTCACGCAAAGCTGCAAAGAGTATCAAGACGCAATGTATTTATGTTAGATGTTAAATGTTGAATGTTAAATGGAGATGCATATCTCGGAGAATATTTCAACTAAACTTTTTTCACGCAAAGCTGCAAAGAGTATCAAGACGCAATGTATTTATG
>JBMOEQ010000196.1:0-6389 GCA_049314655.1 Ferruginibacter sp.
AGGCCAAGGTTCGAGTCTTCTCGAACCACACCGGAGGAGCTTCAATCTAATGCATAACAAACCAATGTATCTCGAATAATGCAACGCAATAAAATTGGCCTCCTAAACTCCTAAACTTCTAAACCCCTAAACTAATTTCATTTCCTTAACTTTATAAAAAATTATCAACTATGGAATTTCTAGTAAATTACGGCTGGCTGATATTACTTTTATTAGCTTTCTTAGGCTGTTTCGTAACCATCAATCAAGGTACTATTGGTGTGGTAACCATGTTTGGAAAGTATCGTCGTTTAATGCGCCCAGGTTTAAATCTGAAAATTCCTTTTTTAGAGCAAATCAACAAAAGAGTGAGTATTCAAAATCGGTCGGTAGAATTAGAATTTCAGGCCGTAACGATAGATCAAGCGAATGTATATTTTAAATCGATGCTTTTGTATTCGGTTTTAAATATTGATGAGGAAACTATTAAAAACGTGGCCTTTAAATTTATTAGCGATAAAGATTTAATGCAAGCCATGGTACGTACTGTAGAAGGCAGTATACGTGCATTTGTAGCTACAAAAAAGCAAGCCGAAATTTTATCGGTAAGAAGAGATATTGTTGAAAATGTAAAAGATCAAGTAGATGTTACCTTGGAAACCTGGGGTTACCATTTACAAGATTTACAAATTAACGACATTACTTTTGATGAAGCCATTATGACGAGTATGAGTAAAGTGGTTGCTTCCAATAACTTAAAAGCGGCAGCTGAAAATGAAGGTCAGGCTTTATTGATTACAAAAACAAAATCGGCAGAAGCAGAAGGTAATTCTATAAAAATTGCTGCAGAAGCAGAACGCCAGGCGGCACAATTACGCGGACAAGGGGTTGCCTTATTCCGTCAGGAAGTAGCTAAGGGTATGACGCAAGCTGCTGAAGAAATGAAACAAGCGAATTTGGATACCAATGTAATTTTATTCAGTATGTGGACAGAAGCCATTAAGAATTTTGCTGAGTACGGAAAAGGCAATATTATTTTCTTAGATGGCAGTAGCGAAGGCATGGAAAAAACCATGAAACAAATTATGGCGATGCAACAGATGAACCATAAAACTATTTAATAAAAATACTAAAAATGTAAACCGGCTATTTGGCCGGTTTTTTTATGCTTAATTATTTAAACATGGAACATTAACATTTTTTTTCATAGTTATAATGCAATTCTTCCGTTAACTGTTTCATATTGCAACAGCTATGGCACAATTATCGTAGTATAAAAAATAGAAACAATTACTTTTGCATCAAATAGGATTTACATGTTCGATATTTTATTACAAATAGATACGGTTGGTACTGCTTCTGCAGCTGTGCCTAAAGTAGAATCGCTTTGGACTGTTTTAGCAAAAGGTGGTGTATTGATGATACCACTTTTAAGTTTATTGGTTATTGCTGTTTACTTTTTTATTGAAAGGTTTTTGACCATCCGTAAGGCCTCCGCAGTAGAAGATAATTTCATGAACTTGATTAGAGATAATGTGGTTTCGGGAAATGTTACGGCTGCAAGAAATTTATCGCGCAATACCCATCATCCGGTGGCAAGGGTAATTGATAAAGGTTTGCAACGCATTGGAAAACCTATTGATGCCATTGAAAAAAGTATGGACAATGTAGGTGTATTGGAAATGTATAAACTCGAAAAAAACTTGTCTATCCTTTCCATCATTTCTCGTATTGCACCTTTGTTTGGATTTTTGGGTACCATCATCGGTATGTTGTCGTTGTTTAAAGGCATTGCAGCCACATCGGAGTATACGCCCAACACCATTGCCGATGGTATATATATTAAAATGATTACATCGGCAACCGGTTTAATCATTGGTATACTTACTTATTTAGGCTATAGTTTTTTACAAGCGCAAATTGGAAGAATAGAAAACAAAATGGATGCTGCTAGTGCAGAATTTATCGACATCTTACAAGAACCTACCCGTTAATCATTTAGTAGCATAGCTATGAGTTTAAGAAAAAAATTTAAAGAAGATCATGCAGAAGTGGATACCGGGCCACTCAATGATATCTTATTCATATTAATGTTCTTCTTTTTGATCATTTCTACATTGGCCAATCCCAATGTTATTAAAATGAGCAACCCAAAAGCGAAGAGCGATACTAAGGCCAAGCAAAGTGTTATTGTAAGTATCGACGTAAATAGAACGGTGTACGTGGGTCAGCAGAAAGTATTGTTCGATTCATTGGAATCTGCTTTAAAATCGCATATCAATGTTGGCGATAGTATTAAGCCGGCTGTTGTAATCAATGCCGATTCTTTGGTGGCATGGAAAGATATTGTAAAAATTATGACGGTAGCAAAAAAATTAGGTGCTACTACATCTGCATCGGTAAGCAATCAATAGTTTGCAGATACCATCCTGTTTTTTCCATAAATATCTTTATGTATTGCGGTATTTGGAAAGTTGCTGCTAAATACATGCGCCGTTTCTCGAGCAAAATCTTCATGCACTTCTACCCAAATTTTTCCTTGAGGTTGTAAATGTGTTTTGCCAAAAGCGGCAATTTTTTCATAAAAGATTAAGGGCGCATCATTGGGTACAAATAAGGCAGTTGCTGGTTCGTAAGCGATAACATTTTTATCCATCAGCGATTGCTCCATTAATGGTATGTAGGGCGGATTGCTTAAGATGCCATCAAATAAAGGAAGTTTATCCCATTGTGATTCATCTAAAAAATCAAGTTTTAAAAATTTAATATCTGCCTTGTATTGTTGTGCATTTTCTTTAGCAACTTCTATTGCTTCGGCACTAACATCCACGGCCGTAACATTTAAATGAGGAAGCATCGTTTTGAGTGCTATCGATATACAGCCCGATCCGGTTCCAATATCTAAAACTTTTACGTGCTGTTCATTTGCTTTTGATAAAAAATCAATTGCCAATGCCACGAGCTCTTCTGTTTCGGGCCTGGGAATTAATACAGCTTCATTTACCTTCAACTTCATTTTGTAAAACCAAACTTCGCCCACCACATATTGAATGGGTTTATGCGTCAATAAATCGGACAAAGCTTTTTCAAGTACTGCTGAATCGCTTGTAGAAATAGCAGTATCTGGATTTTTTATAAGGGTAGATTTGGTTACACTCAACTTTGCTTCAAATATCCAATCGGTAATTGTAGAAGTTTCACTAGCGTTATAAATTTTGCTTAATTCCTTGAAAAAATATTGATATGCAGCTTTAATCGTCATTGAAGCAAACTTAGTTTATTTTTTGATGCGTACTTTTGAGCCCTTGCAGCTCCATGAATCATATATGCAACGATGCTTTCAACTGGCCCGCTTGGGTGCAGGTAAAGTAGCGCCTAACCCAATGGTTGGGGCAGTGTTGGTATATGAAGATAAAATAATTGGAGAGGGATATCATGAAGCCTATGGCGGCCCACATGCCGAAGTAAATTGTGTGGCCAGTGTAGCTAAGGAAAATTGGCACCTCATAGCTAAAAGCACATTATATGTTTCTTTAGAGCCTTGTTCGCATTTTGGGAAAACGCCGCCTTGCACCGATTTAATCATTAAGGAACGCATACCCAAAGTAGTGATTGCCGGCACAGATGCCCATAAAATGGTAAATGGCCAAGGTGTTCAAAGATTAAGGAACCATGGAATTGAAGTAATTACAGGTATTTTGGAGCAAGAAGCGATAGCGCTCAATGCTGCATTTTTTACTTTTCATCAAAAGCAACGACCTTATATCATTTTAAAATGGGCACAATCTAACGATGGGTTTATTGGTAAATTAACCGAAAGGGTTCACATCAGCAATGTATTAACCAATAGAATGGTTCATCAATGGCGTAGCGAGGTAATGGGAATAATGGTGGGCACAAATACCGTAAGGGTAGATAATCCGCATTTAACTGCTCGTATTGATCAGGCTAAAAATCCAATTAGAATTACAGTAGATCAACAATTAAGTCTTCCTGTAACTTCAAATATATTTGATGGCACTGTGCCTACTTATGTTTACAATGAAATAAAAGCTTCCATTGAAAACAATGTACATTACCGATTGATAAATATGGAGCAACATTTGATGGGGGATATTTTTGCAGATTTATTTCAATTGGGCATACAATCGGTTTTGGTAGAAGGGGGAGCAAGTTTGTTGCAATCTTGTATAGATCAAGACTATTGGGATGTAGCTAGGGTGATTTCAAATACAAGTTTACATATGGAAAATGGGGTAAAAGCACCTCTTTTTAACATTTCCAAGCAAATAAATCAACAGTTTATTCAAAACGATTGCATAACCTATTACCAAAACCCAAAAGCTTAAGTTGACTAAAAAACCTACAAAAACATTCTATTACACCATTGATAAAACTGCAACAGCCGAGTTTAAGGATAGGGGCAGTAGGTTTATTGCTTATGCTTTTCCTTTAGATAATGTGGAAGCATTTAAAGATCAATTGGCCGAATTAAAGAAAGTGCACCCCAAAGCAGTGCATCATTGTTTTGCCTATCGAATTGGTACTGAAGGCAATGTTTTTAGAGTGAGTGATGATGGCGAACCATCGGGATCGGCAGGGCGGCCAATACTTGGGCAAATTGACAGCAAAGAATTGGTTAATGTAGGGGTAATAGTGGTAAGATACTTTGGAGGCTCACTTTTGGGCGTGCCCGGCTTAATCAATGCCTATAAAACGGCTACTTCATTAGCGCTTCAAATGGTACCTACAGTGCAAAAGCAATTAGAAAAGCACATCGAACTACATTTCGATTATACCCAAATGAATGAGGTTATGATGGTATTGAAACAATGCAATTGTACTATTTTACAGCATGAAGTTCAGTTGTTTTGCCTCATTAAAGCCGGAATTCCTTTTATAAGATTTGATGAAGTTGTATTTCGGGTGAAGGAATTAAGGGGTGTAGAATTGATATATTAGAAAAAAAAATCTTTGAGCAGATTTTTACTTTGTGTTAAACTATATCACTAAAATTTGCTATTTTGAGCCTCCAGAACTATTTACCAGCTTAACACCATTTTCGATTATGAGAAATATCCTTTTCTTCCTATTTTTCGTGACCTTTTCTACTCAGTTAGAAGCACAGCAGCTTCACTTCATGTCACAATATCTACAACACAATGCCATGTACAATCCTGGAGCAGCAGGAATTGATGAAAATGCTGTCATTGGGTTATCATATCGCAGTATGTGGACGTCTTTTCCCGGCAATCCTAAAACATTTATGGTTTATGGAGATACCCGTTGGGAGAAAATGAATTCGGGTGTTGCCGCTTATTTATATCGTGATGTAACCGGACCTACTAACAGAACCGGTGTTCAATTAGCGTATTCTTATCATGTTAAAACCGGAGAAAATTCTACACTTGGATTAGGATTAGAGTTGCGAGGCTTGCAATATGCCATCGACCGTTCGAAACTTACAGATGCATTGGGCAGTGATTTAGTTTTATCTGGCTCTAACAGTAAGTTTAAACTAGATGCAGGCGCAGGTGCTTATTTCACCAATGGAAAATTAAGTGTAGGTGCTGCAGTGAGTCAGCTTTTAGAATCAAAACTCAATTTTGCAGATGTTACCAATGCTACAGAAAGAGCAAAATTATACAGACATTATAATTTAACGGCCAATTACGTTATCAAAACAGGAGAAAATATTCAATTGATTCCCAACTTCATGGTTAGAATAATTCCGCATGCTCCTGTTGAGTTTGACTTAGGTTGTAAGTTAGATTATCAGCAAAGAATTTGGTGGGCTTTAAGTATGCGTGCAAAGCAATTTTGGAGCATTCAAGCCGGATTAAGATTGATGGATAAGATTTCACTTTCTTATGCATATGATTATTATAACGCACCATTCTCGGATTATAACAAAGGGAATAATGCACATGAAATTGGATTACGTTTCGATATGGGTTCAAAAAAGAATATCGGAAAAGTTGAATATTAATGGCAACAGAAAGAAAATATAAAAGCTTCAATAGTTTTTATCCTTACTATTTAACCGAGCATTCCAATACACTCAATAGAACATTGCATTTTATAGGAACTTTTTTGGTGATTGTGCTTTTGGTAATGGGAATTTGGAAAAACAATGGATGGCTATTGGCAGCGATTCCTTTTTGTGGTTATGGTTTTGCATGGATTGGGCATTTTTTTATTGAGAAAAATAAGCCTGCAACTTTTATCTACCCTATTTACAGCTTAGCATCTGATTTTGTTATGTTTTGGCATATCATCACCTTACAAATTGGAAAGCAGATGGCGGCTGCAAAAGAAACTATAGAAAACAATTCTTAAATAAGTATTTCAAATTTCAGTGGTATTAATAAGGCCCTGGAATTTTTTCATATCAAGATTAAAATTAGGAA
>JBMOEQ010000197.1:0-6337 GCA_049314655.1 Ferruginibacter sp.
GTTTGTGAAAAACCATGCAATCAATTGAAGAATGTTTGTATAGTTTAAAGTTACGATAATAGATTTCGACAGCATTGGGCGTTCAAAAACTGTTTTATCAATTTTATTGTATTGTATTCAATTGTTTTAACGCTAGATTGATTTTTTCAAAAACAAGCGCTTCATTTTCCGAATCTTTTTCAAATAAGGTACCGGTAACTTTGTTGTACAGCTCAATGTATCGTTCACTGATGGTTTCAATCCATGCATCGCTCATTTCAGGTACAACTTGCCCTTCTTTGCCCATGAAATTATTAGCAATAAGCCATTCTCTTACAAATTCCTTACTTAATTGTTTTTGCTTTTCACCATTGGCTTGTCTATCCTCAAAACCATCTGCATAAAAATATCTAGAACTATCGGGGGTATGAATTTCATCCATTAAATAAATTTCATCGCCAATTTTGCCAAATTCATATTTAGTATCGGCCAATATTAAGCCTCTTGCTGCTGCAATTTGCTTCCCTCTCTCAAATAAAGCCTTGGTGTAATTTTCAAGTTGAATATAGTCGGCTTCAGATACGATATTTCTTTTAATGATTTCATCACGTGAAATGTCTTCATCATGGCCTACAGCAGCTTTTGTTGTTGGAGTTATGATGGGTTCAGGGAAAAAGTCGTTTTCTTTCATCCCTTCAGGCATTTTTAAGCCGCAAATTGTTTTTTCGGGTGATTGGTAGGTACGCCAAGCATGACCGGTTAAATTACCTCTTATTACCATTTCAACTTTAAAGGGAACACATTTTAGTCCGATGGCAGCATTTGCAGCTGGGGTGTTAATCAACCAATTGGGACAAATATCTTGGGTTTGATTTAACATAAATGCAGCAATTTTGTTTAATACTTGTCCTTTGTAGGGAATTGCCTTTGGAAGAATTACGTCGAAGGCTGATATGCGATTGCTTGCAATCATTACCAACCATTGGTTGTTGATGGTGTAAACATCTCTAACTTTTCCGCTATAAAACTCGGTTTGACCGAGGAATTGAAAGGTTTTCATGAGCTAAATTACCTGCATGAACGCATTCTGCCCAAAATAAATTGACGAAGATTTCAACAAGCAGTTGGAAAGAAAATTTTTGCAAAAAAATAACTTACCTTATTTTGCTGAATATTTAAAACCTAAATAACCAAATATGAGAAGAAGTATAAGCTATTTGTTGGCTTTGTTTCTGGCAAATGTGTTGACGATTGCTGCTTTTGCACAAAACATTACCATTAACGGTAGCGTTGAAAACAGTGCTTCAAAAGAAAAAGTTGCTGCTGTATCTATTACCGTAAAGGGAGGAGATCAGGGTACTTTTACAGATGATAGAGGTAATTTTAAACTCACCACCAGTAAAAAGCTCCCCTTAACCCTGTTGGTATCTTCAATTGGATACGAATTGCAGGAAGTTTCAGTAAGTAGTGCTTCAACAGCAGTTGTTGTAGCATTAAAGCCTAGTAATGCATTAGGACAGGAAGTAGTTGTTTCAGCTACTAAGGTTGCACAAAGAATTTTGGAATCGCCTGTTTCTATTGAAAGAATCAATGCAGGTACTATCCGAAACACCCCCGCAGCTACCTATTATGAAATTTTAGGAACATTGAAAGGAGTGGATTTTACAACATCTTCTTTAACTTTTAAAACACCATCAACCCGTGGTTTCAACGGTAGTGGTAGTGTTAGGGTTAACCAAATTGTAGATGGTATGGATAACCAAGCTCCGGGATTAAACTTTTCTGTAGCAAGTATATTGGGTGTAACAGAATTAGATGTAGATAATATTGAATTACTACCAGGTGCGTCTTCTGCATTATACGGCCCAGGTGGTATGAATGGAACTATTTTAATTAACAGTAAAAATCCATTTAAATACCAAGGATTGTCTTTCCAAGTAAAAGCTGGTATTATGAACACAGATAGCCGTTATCGTGGTGTATCTCCTTATAATAACTGGACCGTACGTTGGGCTAAGAAAATCAACGATAAATTAGCGTTCAAATTTGGAACCGAATTAATTGCTGCTAAAGATTGGTTAGGATACGATAACAGAAATTACCTACGTGCAGGAACTACAGGTAATCTCATTGCAGGAGATCGTGCAACAGATCCTAACTATGATGGGGTGAATGTATATGGTGATGAAACAACAACTGATATTCGTTCAGCGGTTTTCCCTGGTGTAGCTGCAGCTGCTCCTTTCCTTAGAAATTTCTTAGATACCTTAAATAATGGCCGTCCTATAAACGTTTCACGTACAGGATATAAAGAAAGTGAAGTGGTGAATCAAAACACCATTAACTATAAAATTTCCGGTGCTATTCATTACAAAATCAATTCTAAAATTGAAGCTGTATTGGCCGGTTTTTGGGGTACTGGTAATACCATTTATACCGGTAGTGAAAGATATAGCTTGCGTGGTTTAAAAATGGGTCAATATAAGTTAGAATTCAATCACAAAAATTGGATGGTTCGTGCTTATACTACTCAAGAAAATGCAGGAGAAAGCTATAATGCTACTGTAACTTCTCGTTTATTAAATGAAGCTTGGAAACCAAGTGGTGGTTCTACCGGATGGTTTGCTCAATATGCTCAAACTTATATTGGCGGCCGCTTAAATGGCTTACCCGATTTAGCCGCGCATACTTTGGCTAGATCTACTTCAGATGCTACACGCCCAGTTGCAGGTAGTACACAATTCAATAGCTTATTAAATCAAGTAAGAGGCGTGCCTATCAGTAAAGGTGGTGGCTTATTTGTTGATAAAACTGATCTATACTTTGTGGAAGGGCAATATAATTTGTCTCATTTAACTGGAGAATACGTAGAAATCTTAGTAGGCGGTAGCTTCAAAAAATATGTATTGAACAGTGAAGGAACTTTATTTGCAGATAGCGCCGGTACTATTGGCATTAATGAATACGGAGGTTATATTCAAGCTACACGCAATTTGTTCAATAATATTTTGAAATTAACGGTGAGTGGTCGTTATGATAAAAACGAAAATTTCAATGGTCGTTTTACTCCAAGAGCAACCGCTTTAATAAGAGTTAAAGAAAATAACAATATCCGTTTGAGTTACCAAACAGCTTATCGTTTCCCAAGTACTCAACAACAATGGATTGATTTGGGTATTGGTTCTAACACCCGTTTATTAGGTGGGGTAGATTTCTTCAATACAAAATATGGTTTATCTACAAAACCAACTTTCCAATTAAACACATTGCCGTCTAACACTAATCCTTACCAGTTCACTAATTTCAAACCAGAGTCTGTAAATACTTTCGAAGTTGGTTACAAAGGATTGTTAGCTAAAGGAAAAGTATTGGTAGATCTTTATGGTTATTATGGCCAGTACAAAGATTTCTTAACACGTACTCTAGTAATTCAACCATTTAACGGTAATGTTAGCTCTGTTTTAAATGCATTAGCCAACAACATTAATGTGAGCAATGTGGGTAATATTTACTCAGTACCAACAAACACTACCAGCAAAGTAAAAACTTATGGTTTTGGTGTTAGTGTAGATTATAAATTACCAGCGAACTATGTTATTGGAGCAAACTTTTCTTCAGATAATTTAACGGATGTTCCTGTAGGATATATTTCTTTCTTTAGCACGCCTAAATACCGTACTAACCTTTCTTTATCTAAGAGTTCTTTTGGATATAAGCAACGTATGGGCTTTAGCGTAAATTATCGTTGGCAAGATAAATTCTTGTATGAAAGTGATTTCACCAATGCAGAAATTCCAGCTATTCATACGGTTGACGCACAGTTTAGCTACCGTATTCCTGCATCACGTTCAGTGTTGAAAATTGGTGCCAACAACTTATTCAATGAATATTATACAAACGGTGCTGGTAACTCTATCGTTGGTGGATTATACTATGTAAGTTTTGCCTATAATGTATTCTAATAACAACAACTACTTAAATTAATAAAAATGAAAATATTCAATAGCATTAAACAAGCCGGTTTTGTCGGAATCGTTTCTGCTGCTCTTTTCACTTCTTGTAATAAGGCACCAGATCCTGCTACGCCATTAGTGGTTGCACCACCTACGGCAACATTATCATTGGCTGCATTGTTAGACAGTCCGGATTCTTCATTAACATTCTTGAAAGCCGCTGTTGTAAGAGCCGGGTTATTGCCTACGCTCCAAAGCACTTCAATTCGTTTTACTTTGTTTGCGCCAACTAATGATGCATTTATTGCTTCAGGTATTTCTCGTGCTACAATTAATGCACTACCTGTTGCTACGCTTACATCTTTGTTAGGCTACCATTTGGTACCTCAAACAATTCAAACATCATCTATACCTACAACCTTTCCAAATTTACAATACCCAACTAACGTAAATCCTAACCCGGCTGCTAGTGCCTTGTTAAGATTATGTACGTTCCCAAGTTTGAGAGGTAATATTTCATGGGTAAATAATATACCCATTACCAATGCAAATATTGTAGCATCAAATGGTGTTTTACATAAAGTAGCTCGTGTGGTTAATCCTCCATCTATTTTTATTTGGAATAAAATTACTGCCGATCCTAATTTGGTTTTATTGAAGGCCGCAATTGATCGTGCCGATCAAGATCCAACCGCTCCAGGCTTCTTAGCCAATGTTTTAGGAAATAATCCAAACATTGCTATTGGTGCAAACTTTACTGTTTTTGCTCCGGATACAACAGCATTTAAAGGTACGCTTTCTGTATTGTCAGCAGGTGCTTTAAATCCTTCAATGCCTAATGCAACTTTTGCTGGCTTTATTGCTACGCTTCCAATTACTACTGTAAAAGGTATTGTTGCTTATCATGTGTTGGGTTCTAGAGCATTTTCTAATAACTTTCCAACAACACAAACTAATGTGCCTACTTTGTTAAATGGTAGTGTTGCTGCTCATCCTGGTTTAGGATTAAAAACAACGCTTGCTGTTGTTCCAACTTTTGGTTGGGCTTCTATTTCAACTACTGTAAAAGGTGTTGGTAATGCTTCAGCAGCTACGGTAACTTCAGGTGATAACCATTACATTAATGGTGTATTGCATGTAGTAAATCAAGTTTTACTTCCACAATAAGTAGTAAACTCGTTCTATATACAAAAAGGTCGTTTCATTTGAAACGACCTTTTTGTATGGTATATCTTTTCAATAAAACTTTAATTAATCAATATTTTGGCGATTTTTTGAATATCCACTCCATTTTTCAATTACCGCTGCAATATCATTGGGTAGCTCACTTTCGAACCGCATTTCTTTGCCCGTTGTAGGATGAATAAAACCCAATTCTTTGGCATGTAAAGCTTGTCTGTTACACAATTCAAAGCAATTGTCTACAAACTGTTTATAGCGGGTAAATACGGTGCCTTTTACAATTCTATCTCCGCCATAAAAATCATCATTGAATAGCGGATGCCCGATGTATTTCATGTGCACTCTAATTTGATGCGTTCGTCCGGTTTCTAACCTGCATTCTACTAACGATACGTAATTAAATTGCTCCAAAACTTTATAATGGGTAATGGCTTCTTTCCCAAATTCGCCATCGGGGTATACGGTGAATAATTTTCTAAAGCGTTGATGGCGACCAACATGCCCGGTAATAGTACCTTCCAAAGTTTCAAAATCGCCCCATACTAAGGCAATATATCTTCTGTGAACAGTGTGATTGAAAAACTGCTTCGCCAAATGGGTCATTGCTTTTGCCGTTTTAGCCATCACCAAAATTCCGGATGTGTTTTTATCAATTCTGTGCACCATGCCAAATCTTGGCAATACACTTTCATCAAGATGTGGGTTTTGTTGTTGCAGATAATAAGCAACTGCATTAATTAATGTGCCATTAGGATTACCACTGCCGGGATGTACCACCATTCCTGCAGGTTTATTGATAATGAGGATATCATCATCTTCATATACAATATTCAAGGGAATATTTTCGGGCACAATATCGCCACTTTCGGGATGCTTATTGTCGAACACAATGAGTTTATCGCCCGGCTTTACTTTGTAATTGGCTTTGATAGGCTTTTCATTCACCAAAACCATTTCGTTTTCGATGGATTGTTGAATTTTATTTCGCGTTGCGCCTTCAATCCTGCTCATTAAAAATTTATCGATTCTTAAGGGCTCTTGTCCTTTGTCTATTTCAATAGTTAATCTTTCGTACAGCGCCTCATTTTCTTGAATATCTTCTTCCTGTATTGACTGTGTTGTATCCATGGTTTTGCTTTCTGTGGGTATGATGAAATGGTTTAACCATACCGAGTTATCTTTGCAAAATAAACGATTTACATTGGATAAGCAGTTAGTAGTAT
>JBMOEQ010000198.1:0-6327 GCA_049314655.1 Ferruginibacter sp.
CTCCCTTGATGTTGCCCCTGGAACAACGATATTACATGCAGCACGATTAATAGGTGGAGATGTTACACCACCTGCAATGTGTTACTATAGCAAACTAAAAGGAAGCGGCGGTAAATGTCGTACTTGTTTGGTTGAAGTAGCTGCAGGTTCCACAGCCGATCCACGCCCAATGCCTAAATTGGTGGCATCTTGTCGAACTACTGTAATGGATGGCATGGTGGTAAAAAATATTACCAGCGATAAAGTAAAAGATGCTCGTGCAGGCGTGGTAGAATTTTTATTGTTGAATCACCCGTTAGATTGTCCTATTTGCGATCAAGCCGGCGAATGTCATTTGCAAGATTTAGGATACGATCATGGAAAAGAAGGCACCCGTTACGAATTTGCAAGACGAACTTTTGTAAAGGAAGATATTGGGCCTTATATCCAATTGCACATGACACGTTGTATTCTTTGTTACCGTTGTACTTATGTAGCCGATCAAATCACCGATAAGCGTGTTCATGGAATTTTAGATAGAGGCGAGCATGCCGAAATATCTACTTATATTTCTAAAGCTGTTGACAATGATTTTAGCGGAAATATGATTGATGTTTGTCCGGTTGGCGCTTTAACCGATAAAACTTTCCGATTTAAAAATAGGGTTTGGTTTACTAAGCCGGTTTATGCACACAGAAATTGCGATACGCCGGGATGTTGTGGTAAAGCTACATTATGGTTAAGAGGAGAGGAAGTATTTAGAGTAACTGTACGTAAAGACGAATGGGGTGAAGTAAAAAGTTACGACGATAAACCCGGTTGGATTTGCAATACCTGTAGGTTTGATAAAAAGAAAACCAGCGATTGGGAAGTGGAAGGTTTGGCCGATATCAATCGTCATTCTGTAATTTCTCAAAATAAATATCAGGGTTTGGTTACTCCACAAGAAACTATAAAAGCAGTTTTAAGTGGCCGAAATCCAAGATTATTAATGGATATCCATACGGTGAGTGAAGTAAATATGAATGGCACGCATTTGAGTGAAATCAATGGGCCTTCAACAGGGGCTTCATTTAAAAAGTTAGACAAAAATTAATTTAATTAATTAACCCTTACATACAATGTTATTAGCTATTGAGTGGGCACTGATTATTGAAAAACTGGTTTTGATTGTGATCGTTGTAATGGCATCGTTATTGGTAGCCATGTACACCACTTATGCCGAAAGAAAAGTGGCTGCGGTTTTACAAGATAGAAGAGGCCCTAACCGTGCCGGTCCGTTTGGTTTATTACAACCGGTTGCCGATGGGGTGAAATTGTTTTTCAAAGAAGAAATCATTCCTACCTTTTCTTCAAAATTCTTATTTATTCTGGGGCCATGCTTAGCCATGTTAACTGCAATGATGACGGGTGCAGTAGTGCCTTGGGGCGATAAAATAGATTTCTTCGGTAGAGAAGTAAGTTTACAAATTGCAGATATTAACATCGGTATCTTATATGTGTTTGGTGTTGTGAGTATGGGTGTTTATGGTATTATGATTGGAAGTTGGGCAAGTAACAATAAGTACTCATTGATTGGTGGATTAAGAGCCGCTTCTCAAATCATTAGTTACGAACTGGGCATGGGATTAGCTATCATTGCCTTATTAATGGTAACCGGAACATTGAGTTTAAAAACAATGGTTAACGATCAGGTTGATGCTTGGTGGAATGTGTTGCGCCAACCCTTAGGTTTTTTAATTTACCTCATTTGTGTATTTGCAGAATGTAATAGAACACCTTTCGATTTGCCGGAAGCCGAAAGTGAGTTGGTGGGTGGATACCATACCGAATATTCTTCTATGAAATTAGGCTTCTATCTTTTTGCAGAATATATCAATATGTTTATCAGCAGTGCAGTAATGACCAGTTTGTTCTTTGGCGGATACGATATTCCTTTTGTTAACGACGCCCATTTATTAGAGCAAATAGGCACTAATTGGATGGCATTATTACATGGTGTAATGTTGATTACCAAAATTGCAGGGTTCTTATTCTTGTTTATGTGGGTACGTTGGACGATACCGCGCTTCCGTTACGATCAATTGATGAACCTTGGCTGGAAAGTTTTAATACCATTGGCTTTAATCAATATGTTACTTACTGGAGCATTCATTTTGTTTAAAGAAAATAACTGGCATTTCTAACATTAAAAATATCTTTGCGCAACATTTGTTGAAGCATTTTAATACTTATGCAGGCATTAACAACTAAGTCGAAAAACGTAAGCCGCAAGCCTTTAAGCTTGTTGGAAAGAATGTACCTCCCTGCAATTTTCAAGGGCATGAGCATTACTTTCGGACATATTTTTAAAAAGCGACCTACCATTGATTATCCGGAAAAAACACGTCCGTTTAGTCCGGTGTTTAGAGGCTTACATATTCTTAATAGAGATGAGGAAGGAAGAGAAAACTGTACAGCTTGCGGGTTATGTGCAGTGTCTTGTCCGGCAGAAGCCATAACAATGGAAGCTGCAGAACGTCAACCGGGTGAAGAAGATCTTTACCGTGAAGAAAAGTATGCGGCAAAATATGAAATCAATATGTTGCGCTGTATTTTCTGTGGATTGTGCGAAGAGGCTTGTCCGAAAGACGCTATATACCTTAGTGAAACTTTTGCGCCTTCTAATTACCAGCGTAAAGGATTCATTTACGGAAAAGATGATTTGCTCATTCCACATCCAATTCAAGAGCCCGAAGCTTATGCCAAGGCAAAAGGAAGTAGAGTGCAAATCAATAAATAAGCTTTAAAACTACTTGCTTCAAATGCAAGGAAACAAAGTACTATGAACATTACTGAAATATTATTCTGGTTTTTAACTGTACTCGCTATTGGTAGCGCCATCATGATGGTAGCTAGCAAAAGTCCAGTACATAGTATTCTTTTTTTAATCGTCACATTCTTTGCCATATCGGGGCATTACATCTTACTCAATGCTCAATTTTTAGCTATTGTAAATATCATTGTTTATGCAGGTGCTATTATGGTATTGTTTTTATTTGTGGTGATGTTGATGAATTTAAATGCAGCATCCGAGCCGCCTCAAAAAAGCAGGTATTTTTTATTTGGTTCGGTAATTGCCGGCGGAAGTTTGTTATTGGTAATTGTTGCAGCCATTCGCAAAACAGTTGAAGGAAGTGCAATGGTTCAATTAAAAGATGGCGATATAGGATTAATCAGCAATTTGGGTAAATCGCTCTTTACCGAATTTGTTTTTCCTTTCGAAATCAGTAGTGTATTGTTTTTAAGTGCAATGATTGGATCTGTAATTATTTCAAAAAAAGACGCATAGTTTAATTAAAAATGAACATCAGAAAAAGTATGAATAAATCGATTTCAATATTATGCTTAAGCATTGTACTATCAATAAGCGTACATGCACAAATTAAGATTGATCAATTGTTAAATCTCGACAATTTAATTGGTCAAGTGATGTCAGTAAAAAAAGGCTTTAATCCTAAATTTTCTATTGGTAACATTGCCATTCCGAAAGTGAATAAACTGGGCGAAATTTTTGGTATGAAACAAAATGCGGATATCGACAAATTGTTTAGAACATTTAAAACCGGAAGAACCATTTATAAATCTACTGCTTATATCGGCGGTGCTATAGCATTGTATGGTACCATTAAAGCAATAGACAAAGCTGCCGTTGCAAAAGATTATAAAGGGGCATTAGTTGGTGGACTAACTACCATTGGTGCCGGAGTAATTACAAAATTATTAACCAAAGGCGCAGCCTATAAAGCGGTTGATATTTTTAATGGAGTAGCCAAAAAGAAATTAAAAGATATTTTATCCATACAACCTGCAAGCAATACAATGGGTGCAGGGATATTTGTAAAGCTGTAATTATGCCTGTTAACTATTATATTTTCTTATCTATGGCCTTATTTAGTATAGGGATCATAGGGGTATTAACGCGTAGAAATTCAATCATCATTTTTATGTGTATAGAATTGATGTTGAATGCTGCCAATTTATTATTAGTGGCATTTTCAAAAATGCATCATTTAACCTTAGGACTGAATTTCCCTAAGCTTGCCAGCGATGCACAAGTATTTGTATTTTTTATTATGGTGGTTGCGGCTGCAGAAGTTAGTGTTGGGTTGGCCATTATTGTAATGATGTATAGAAACACCCATTCAGTGGATGTAAACTTTTTAAACAGATTGAAAAATTAATTCGGTTGAAGTGTTTGCTTCAATCAAAATCTTATAACCGGAAAGTGATTGTATGAATAACGTTTTACAAATAGTTTGGCTCATTCCTTTTTTACCATTAATTGGTTTCTTACTGAATGGCCTGGGTCGTAAAGTTTTTTCGAAAACAATTACCGGCATCATCGGCAGCGGTGTTGTTTTGGGTTCATTTTTAATTAGTCTGTATGTTTTTTTCTTAGTAAAAGAAGGCAACACACAATTGGTACATTACTTTAATTTCATCAATACGTCGAGTTTAAAAATTGGTTTCGATTTTCAAGTAGATCAATTATCGTCTATATTTTTATTAATCATTACCGGCGTTGGTTTTTTAATTCATGTGTATTCTACCGCGTATATGCATGAAGAAAATGCACCCGATTTTGCCAAATATTTTGCCTATCTAAATTTATTTGTATTCTCCATGTTGTTGTTGGTTTTAGGCGGCAACTATATCATCATGTTTATTGGTTGGGAAGGAGTTGGATTATGCTCTTATTTGCTCATTGGCTATTGGTTCAAAAACAATAATTACAATGCTGCTGCGAAGAAAGCTTTTGTGATGAATCGTATTGGTGATCTTGGATTTCTGTTAGCTGTATTTTGGTTATTAAGTAAAACGGGCACTGCCGATTATGCAACTATTTTTGCCAATGTTGGTAAACTCACTTCATTTGATATTACAGGAATTACTTTATTACTATTTGTAGGAGCTACCGGTAAAAGTGCTCAAATTCCTTTGTATACTTGGTTGCCCGATGCCATGGCGGGACCTACTCCGGTGAGTGCTTTAATTCATGCTGCAACCATGGTTACTGCCGGTATTTACATGATTGCCCGTAGTAATATTTTGTTTACTATGGCGCCGCTTACACAAACGGTTATTACCATTATCGGATTAGCTACAGCATTATTAGCAGCAACCATTGCCATCAAACAAAACGATATTAAAAAAGTATTGGCATATTCTACAGTAAGTCAACTGGGTTATATGTTTGTTGCGTTAGGTGTTGGCGCATATACCGGCGCTGTATTTCATGTAATGACGCATGCATTCTTTAAAGCATTATTATTCTTAGGTGCGGGTAGCGTTATTCATGCCATGAGTGGCGAGCAAGATATGCGCAATATGGGTGGCTTAAAAAAATATTTACCCATTACCCATATCACGTTCTTAATAGGTTGTATTGCCATTGCGGGTATGCCACCTTTCTCCGGATTTTTCTCTAAGGATGAAATTCTTGCAGCAGCATTTGCTAAAAATCCAATTATATGGGGATTAGGCGTGTTGGGTGCAATGATGACGGCTTTTTATATGTTCCGCTTATATGCTATGACGTTCAAAGGAAGTTTTAGAGGCACATCCGATCAACAGCATCATTTACATGAAAGTCCGGCTGCCATAACCATTCCATTAATCATTTTGGCTATCCTCGCTTTTGCAGGTGGTTTTGTTGGTATACCGGAAGTGTTTATGCATGGCGGACATAAATTACAAGCATTTTTAGAACCAATTTTCAGGGCTTCTAATCAATTAACAACCGAGCATCATTTAAGTCATACTACCGAGTATACATTAATGGCTGCTTCCGTAGGTGGTGCTTTAATAATGCTCATTTTTGCATGGATAACATTCAGTAAGTATCAAAAAAACATGACTGAAGCAACAGGCTTTGGAAAGGTTTTAGAAAACAAATGGTATGTAGATGAATTGTATGAAGCAGTTATCCTAAAACCAATAAATGCATTTGCCGGCTTTTTAAATAAAGTAATCGAAAACAGTGTTATTGATGGTATGGTAAATGGCGTAGGCAAATTGGTGAATTATAGCAGTCGTCAAATTCGATTAATACAAAGTGGTTTAGTGGGCAATTATATTTTACTCATGGTTGCCGGCATTTTGATTTTATTTATTATTCAATTGTTTTTTATAAAATAATATGAACCCTCAGAATATTTGGATAACATTCCCGGAATTATTGATTTGGTTCCCGCTTATAGCCGGACTAGTCAGTTTTATGATGAAATCAGAAAAGGGTGTGAAAAATTGGGCAATTCTGTCCTCCATCATCACATTAGCGGTATCGCTTGCAACCATTTATTTTTC
>JBMOEQ010000199.1:0-6312 GCA_049314655.1 Ferruginibacter sp.
TGATGAAACGGCTTTAGTAATTTTAAAAGCCAAAACTACCACTCGAGAAAATGGCACCTACGAATTAGAAATGACATATGGTAAATATGCCAACTATGGTTTGCCCGATAAATTAATATTTACGTTTAATACCAAAGATTATAAACTACCTAAAGGCGTAACATTCGATTTTGATGATGGCACCAACAATAAACCGGTAAACCCATCTTCCAATGGCAATCAAAAAGGAAAAGCAGAAATTACCTTTAAATCTTATACAGTAAACAAAGGTGTTGCCGACACTAATTTTAAATAAAAATGCCGGAGATTAAACCGGCATCTAATTTATGAATTGAACTTAAAATTTATTCAGGTACCTCTGTAATTTTTTCATCCACTGCATTAGCAACAACTGCTGCACTGATTTTCTTTAATGGATTATTGCGTTGCATTTCGTACTCTCTTCTTCCATTGATTAAATCTACACATTTAAATATCGCTGCACGGAAAGATGATTCATCGGCGATGCCTTTTCCGGCAATATCAAATGCTACTCCATGATCGGGAGAGGTTCTTATGCCACTGATACCTGCTGTGTAATTAACACCTTCTCCAATGCATAGCGATTTAAAGGGTATCAACCCTTGATCGTGATACATGGCCAACACTGCATCAAATTTTTCGTGATAACCTCTAGCAAAAAATGCATCTGAACTATACGGACCAAAGCAAAATATATCTTTCTGTTTGGCATCTTTAATGGCCGGTTTAATAATAGTATCTTCTTCGCTTCCAATTAATCCTTCATCGCCTGCATGTGGGTTTAACCCTAAAACGGCTATCCGCGGTTTATTGATATTGAAATCTTTTTTGAGCGACTGGTTAATGATATTGAGTTTGCTTAATATTTTTTCTTTGGTAATGTGCTTGCCTACTTCAGCTACTGAAATATGTTCGGTAACCAACGCAACACGCATATTATCGCCCACCATAAACATTACTACATCATTGGCGCCAAAAAGTTGTTTTAAATAAGGGGTATGTCCGGTGAAATTAAAACTATCCGATTGTGTATTTTTTTTATGAATGGGTGCAGTAACCAAACCATCAATTTTATTTTCTTTTAAAGCCTGTGCAGCAGTAGTTAAACTTATCACCGCATATTTACCTCCGGTTTCATTTAATACCCCTGGTGTAACGGCAACTTCTTCTTCCCAGCAGTTGAACATATTCACTTGCTTATGGTTGATTTTGTTGGCTTCTTTGGTGGTAGAAAAATTGAAATTATAATCTTGCAATCCTTTGTGATAAAAATTCAGCACTTTATTGTTACTGAAAATTACCGGTGTACAAATTTCTAACAAACGGGCATCGCTCATCGTTTTAATGATAAGCTCTAATCCAATACCATTTATATCTCCACAAGTAAGTCCAATTACAGGTTTATTTTCATGTTGCATGTGCATCGTAGATTTGTTTGTAAAAATACGATTTTGTAAGCGAAATGATAAGGGTTTGTGCTACCGTTGTAGTTTTTGCAATCAATACCCTTTATCTCTTTCTGTATCTCGGGCTTAAATTGTTGTATTTTTACAGCATGTACACATTAAAAAAATCGCTGGGACAACACTTTCTTAAAGACGAATCGGTAATCAAACAAATTATTGAAGCTTTACAAGAAGATGCCTTTACGCAGTTGTTAGAAGTTGGGCCAGGCGGTGGTGCATTAACCAAATTGCTGGTTCAAATACCTGATATCAACTTTAAAGCAGTTGAATTGGATGATGAAAAAACCGATTACTTAATTAAAACCTATCCAACTTTAGCCGATAAAATTATCCGTAAAAGTTTCTTGGATATGGACATTCCTTTCGAAGGCCGGTTTACCATTATTGGAAATTTCCCTTATAATATTTCTACCCAAATACTCTTTAAAATTCTCGATTGGAAAGCGCAAGTACCGTTAACCATTGGCATGTTTCAAAAAGAAGTGGCACAACGCGCTGCAGCACCCGAAGGCAGCAAAGTGTATGGCGTGTTGAGTGTATTGTTGCAAGCACATTATGATATTGAGTATTTGTTTGATGTACCCAATCATTGTTTTAATCCGCCTCCAAAAGTAGAAAGTGGTGTAATTCGATTAAGAAGAAGAGAAGTGATTCCCGAAATGAAATCGCATCGTCAATTTCGATTATTGGTGAAAACAGCGTTTAATCAACGCAGAAAAACTATGCGTAATGCTGTGAAAAGCTTATTTCCTCCCGATTCTATGAGCGATCCTATTTTTGATAAAAGAGCCGAAGCCTTAAGTGTGGATGATTTTGCGGCACTTACGTTCAAAATGCAAGGCGCTTAGCTTTTGCCATAATATTCGCCTGTTTTTCGAAGCATAAAAACTAACGGTTGTTAACATTTGATGGGCCTAAACCCTTAATTTTGTTGCTCGGTTGTAAGCTGCTGCAATTACAGGAATAAAACAGGCTATCTATAGTTGGTATTTGCTGTACCTCACCCGAATCAAATAGCATTTAAGCCATTCAAATATTTATTGGTATGAATTTTAGTTTAAACAATAAAGTACGTATTGTAACTGCTGCTGCTTTGTTCGATGGGCACGATGCCGCAATCAACATCATGCGCCGTATCATGCAAGCAAAAGGTGCCGAAATTATTCATTTAGGGCATAACCGCAGTGTTGCCGAAATTGTAGAATGTGCTATTGAAGAAGATGTACAAGGTATTGCCATTACTAGTTATCAAGGCGGACATGTAGAGTTTTTTAAATACATGAAAGATTTGCTCAATGAAAATGGTTGTGGCCATATAAAAATATTTGGCGGTGGTGGTGGTACAATCCTTCCAAGTGAAATTGAGGAATTACATCAATATGGTATTACCAGAATTTATAGTCCGGATGATGGCCGACAAATGGGTTTAGAAGGCATGATTGAAGATGTGGTTCATCAATGTGATTTTGCAATAAGCGAACATTCTTCTATCTCCGGCGAATTAAAATTGGGCGAAGTACATGATATTAGAAAAATTGCTAGAAGCATAACGAATGTTGAAAATGGATGGGCAGCACAAAATGCCCACATTGATTTAACGCCTACTATAAAAACATCAGGCAATAAAATTCCAGTGTTGGGTATAACAGGAACGGGTGGTGCAGGAAAATCTTCTGTAACCGATGAATTGGTGCGTAGGTATTTAAATGCTTTTACCGATAAAACCATTGCAGTTATTTCGGTTGATCCGAGTAAGAAAAAAACCGGTGGCGCCTTATTGGGCGATAGAATTAGAATGAACGCCATTTCATCGCCACGTGCGTACATGCGTAGTTTGGCTACTCGTGAAAGCGATAAAGCCTTGAGCGAATATGTGCAAGAATCTATTGATATCTGTAAAGCCGCCGCTTACGATTTTATTATTTTAGAAAGTGCAGGTGTTGGACAAAGTGATGCATCCATATTAGATTATGTGGATTTGAGTTTATATGTTATGACGCCAGAATATGGTGCCGCATCGCAACTCGAAAAAATTAATATGCTCGATTATGCAGATGTGGTTTGTGTGAATAAATTTGATAAGGCCGGTGCACTCGATGCTTTACATGATGTACGAAAACAATATAAACGCAATCATAATTTATGGGACGCTACCGATGAGTCGTTGCCTGTAGTTGGTACCATTGCTGCACAATTCAATGATGCCGGTATCAATTTATTGTTCGATCAGTTGATGAAAAAAGTTGAAGAAAAAGTAGGTGTGGCATTTAAAGTATCGGGCATAAAAAATATCAATGATCATACGGCAGCAGCTTCAATCATCCCTCCAAAGCGTGTACGCTATTTAGCCGAAATTGCCGAAACAGTGGCTACATATGATGTGTGGACAAAAGATCAAGCAGCCATTGCATCAAAATTGTATCAATTGGATGGCATACTTTATGAAAAGCATTTATCTACTACTGCTCAGGAAGAGTTGTTTAAGATGAAAACATTTTATGAAGACCAGTTGCATCCCGATTGTAAAAAACTTATCCGCGAATGGCCCAATCGTTTAGAACAATACAGTAAGGCCGATTATGAATTTCAAGTGCGGGATAGAATCATTCGCCAGCCATTAACTTTTAAAAGTTTATCCGGTACCGTTATTTCGAAAGTTATTTTACCCAAGTATAAAGATTGGGGCGATATATTAAAGTGGCAGTTACAAGAAAATGTACCCGGCGAGTTTCCATATACTGCCGGTGTGTTTCCTTTAAAAAGAGATGGAGAAGATCCTACTCGAATGTTTGCAGGTGAGGGTGGACCGGAAAGAACCAATAAACGTTTTCACTATGTAAGTGTTGGACAGCCAGCAAAGCGTTTATCTACTGCTTTCGATTCGGTTACATTATATGGAGAAGATCCGGATTACCGTCCCGATATTTATGGCAAAGTAGGCAATAGCGGAGTAAGTATTGCCACCGTTGATGATGCCAAAAAATTATACAGTGGTTTTGATTTGTGCGATCCTAAAACTTCTGTATCCATGACCATCAATGGGCCTGCCCCAATATTATTGGCGTTCTTTATGAATGCCGCCATTGATCAACAATGCGAAAAATATATTCTTGAAAATAATTTAAAAGAAACGGTAAACACACAAATAGAAAATTTATTCGATCCCGAAATTTTGCCGCGTTATGTAGGGGTAGATGGGTTACCGGTAGCACCACACAAGGGCATCTTGAAAGGCGCATTGCCCGAAGGTAATGATGGATTGGGCTTACGATTATTAGGCTTAAGTGGTAGCGATGTTTTACCGGCAGAAGTTTATGCAACGATAAAAGCAAAAGCATTGGCATCGGTACGGGGTACAGTTCAAGCCGATATTTTAAAGGAAGATCAAGCACAAAATACTTGTATTTTCTCTACAGAGTTTGCATTGAAATTGATGGGCGATGTGCAGCAATATTTTATTCAACACCAAGTACAAAATTTTTATAGTGTAAGTATAAGCGGTTATCATATTGCAGAAGCCGGAGCTAATCCAATTACACAATTGGCATTTACTTTAGCCAATGGATTTACTTATGTAGAGTATTACTTAAGCAGAGGCATGAACATTGATGATTTTGCGCCAAACCTTTCTTTCTTCTTTAGCAATGGAATGGATCCCGAATATAGTGTGATAGGTAGAGTAGCGCGCCGTATTTGGGCAAAGGCCATGAAGAACAAATACAAAGCGAATAGTAGATCTCAAAAATTGAAATATCATATTCAAACATCCGGAAGATCTTTACATGCACAAGAAATAGATTTCAACGATATCCGTACAACATTGCAAGCGTTGTATGCCATTTACGATAATTGCAATTCGCTTCATACCAATGCGTATGATGAAGCCATTACTACACCTACCGAAGAAAGTGTACGTAGAGCAATGGCTATTCAGTTAATCATCAACCGCGAATTGGGTACAGCTAAAAACGAAAACCCTAATCAAGGTGCATTTTTAATTGAAGAATTGACCGATTTAGTAGAGCAAGCTGTTATGACCGAATTTGAACGTTTAACAGAAAGAGGCGGTGTGTTAGGTGCAATGGAAAGAATGTACCAGCGTAATAAAATTCAAGAAGAAAGTTTGTATTACGAAACATTGAAACATACTGGCGATTATCCTATAGTTGGAGTAAATACTTTCTTGAATAAAAATGGTAGTCCTACTATACTTCCAAGTGAAGTTATACGCAGTACAACCGAAGAAAAAGAAAATCAAATTAAAACACTTAATGCATTTAAGCAACGCCATGCACAAAAGTCGGCTGCATTATTAGCACAGCTTCAAGAAACGGCTATTAAAAACGGTAATTTATTTGAAGCCTTGATGGAAACGGTGAAGTATTGTTCACTCGGACAAATCACCAATGCTTTGTATGCGGTTGGCGGACAATATAGGAGGAATATGTAGTTGATATAGGGTTTAGAAGTTTAGTAGTTTAGGGTTTAGTGCACACGCTTTATAAACTTTAAAATCCCTATAAACTTTATTACACTTTAGTAGTTTAGTGTTTAGAGATAACTCCATTCAACATCCATCACTTAACATCCAACATTAAAAATCAATACTTCGCATCCAGCACCGCATTATATCTATACCCATTGTGCGGTTGAATGCTTACTCCAATTATAGTATAACCGCCAATCAACATCTTTCTATGTCCTAGTGAAGGAACACCTTCATCTATAAGTAACGACATCACAATATCAATGGGTTCTTTATTACCATAATCGCAACTCTCGGCATTATAATACAATGCTTTTTCGCAACCCGAATTTATACGAG
>JBMOEQ010000200.1:0-6305 GCA_049314655.1 Ferruginibacter sp.
ACCACTGGTAATTCTAACATAAACCGGTGTAGCAGCTAAAGTGCTACCTGTATAAGGTACATTTACTGAAGATGTAAACGGTCCGCCTGCACTTAAGGATATTTCTAAACCTGCAGATGCAGCAGCATTAATATCCCCGGCAGCAGGAGTTAATGTGCTGCCTGATAAGTTAAAAGAAACTACTGTAGAAGCAACCCCTAATGTTGTTGTTAAATTACTGATGTTTGGACTTGCAGAAATTAATGCACTTGGCGCACCACAAGGATTAGCCGCAGTTGCACTATTCCTTGGTGTTACAGTACCTAATTGAAAGTCGTTCCCATTGTTATTCGTTTCTGTACAACCGCTCGTTTTTCTTTGGATAGATTGTGCGGTTGTAATGCCGGCTGTTAAAAACACATTAGAAGATTCTGAACAACTAGTTGTGGCAGTTCCAAAACCAACAACATCAATCACAGTGCCACCTGAACAAGCCGTCGCTCCGGATAAGGCAACAACACCATTTACTAAAGCTACTTTACCGGCAGAACCACTCATATTAATTGTAGTAGTACTAGCATCAGTAGTAGGAAGCGCAACACCATTGGCACCTGCGGCTGTTGTTTGTATTAAAAAATATTTTCCTGAAGCAATTGATGCTGCTGGCAAATCGAATTTGCTCCAAGATGTACCAGTTGCAGAAGCATATTGAACCGATAAGCCCGAAGTGCTAATTGCCGCTCCGGTAGGGTTAAATAGCTCAATAAAATCTACATTATATGTTGCACTTGCATTGCCACTACCACCATAAATCTGGCTAATCACCAGCGACTGGCTTTGCACAATCAACCCTGAAAGGCAAATTGCAAGAAGGGTAAAAATTTTTTTCATCTTTTGTTATTTTTGTTTGGTTGTATTTTGTTTCGTTGTATTTAAAATATCAGTTTATACTAGTTTACTATTTTTAATAAGGTAATGTAAACGGGAAAGTGATCGCTGTAGCCATAATTATAAGTTGTGCCATCCCAAGTACGTTTAGCATAACCCCTAAATTTGCCTGTTTTTTGCACCATAAAATCTTGATTGAAAATATGGGCTTTATGAAAATGAAAACCTTTTTGTTCTTTACTTAACCAAGCTTCTGATAACAACACTTGATCAAACAACCCCCATGCATCTTGATAAGCCAAAGTACCGATGCCTTTTTTGTAAAAATCTAACCATGGATTGTAAATGCCCGACCTTTTAACATCTTTTAGTTTTCCTTTAGCACCAATGGTTTTGGTTACACTCGGACTAATAGGATCATCGTTTAAATCGCCCATAATCACCACTTTACTATCGGCATTGGCCAACATTATGGAATCAACTTTTGCTCTACAAACGCCTGCGGCTGCGGCACGTGCCGGAATAGAACGTTCTTCACCACCACTTCTGGATGGCCAGTGATTTACGAAAACATGCACCGTATCTCCAACTAAAGTGCCTTTTACATATAATATATCTCGAGTGAAATAAGAATCTTTAGAACCCCCGGGAAGCTTCACAAATAGTTTTTCGCTGCTGATTACTTTAAAATATTTGGGATTGTACAAAAAACCCACATCTACACCCCTTTTATCTGGAGAATCGTAGTGTTCAAATTTCCACTTGCGGTCTTTTAGAAGCGGTTGTTTAATTAAATCGGTTAAAACTGTATCATTTTCAATTTCTGCTACCCCTAAAAATGCTAAACCATCAGGATTTACTTCGGTGCCCATTTTAGAAACAACAGAAGCCAATCTGCTCAGTTTATCAAAATAAACCCTTGTGTTATAGTTTCTTTCACTTTCAGGCAGAAACTCTTCGTCATCAACTATTGGGTTATTTACTGTATCATACAAATTTTCTAAATTGTAAAAACCAATGATAGCTGGGTAATAATTTTGCTTTTGCGCATTCAAATTGATGGCAATTACCATCAATATTGAAAAAATAGTAGTAATTTTTCTCATATATTATATTGCTGCAAAGGTAAACAAGTTATATATACCTTTTTTTGGGCGAGATGAATTAATTGTTAATGGGTAAGTTTTTTTGAGGTTAGTTCATCAGGAATCATAACTTTGACTCCTTTTTAACAAAACTAATTATGGTGCGATTATTTAAAAATGGAATAGCAGTATGTATTACTGTGCTGCTTTTTTCTACGGCTGTTTTTGCACAAGAACCAGCTAAACCAACTGGAAAGTTGCCAGAAACTCCCAAAGTTGATACTACACATGAAGAAGCAAAAGAAGCTGTTTTAGACAATATACCCATTGTATCTGTTGATGAAAATGATACGCAAGATGGTAGTTCTCAAAACGTTTCTTCTCAATTAAGTGCAGGAAGAGACCCTTATTTTAATGGCGCTTCATTTCACTTCAATGCCGTTCGATTTAGATTGAGAGGCTACGATAATGATCTTTTTAGTACCAATATGAATGGGGTACAAATGGAAAATTTGGATAATGGATTTACCCCTTTTGGATTATGGGGTGGTTTAAATGATGTTATTCGCAATCGCGATGCATCTTTAGGTCTACGCCCAACAACCTATGGTATTGGTGATTTGGGTGGCATGACAGCCTTTGATGTACGTGCATCTCGCCAACGTAAGCAAACTAGTGTAAACTATGCATCATCTAATAGAAACTATTTTAACCGTATAATGGTTACTCATTCATCTGGTTTAAATAAACATGGATGGGCTTATACCATTTCGGGTTCAAGAAGATGGGCCGAAGAAGGGTATGTTGCAGGTACTTATTATGATGGTTATTCGGCATTTCTTGCAGTAGACAAACGTGTTAATGACAGGCATTTATTGTCTTTTGTAGGATTTGTTACGCCAACAGAAAATGGCCGACAAGGTTCTGCGGTTGCTGAAATGGCTGAAATTGCCGGAGATAAATTTTATAATCCTTTTTGGGGTTATCAAAATGGTAAAAAGAGAAACGTAAGTGTAGCTAAAACCAATCAACCTGTGTTCATCTTAACACACGATTGGAAGGTTACAGACAAAACAACATTGATTACTGCCGCTTCTTACATCTTTGGTAAACGTAATGTTACCGGATTTGATTGGTACAATTCTGCCGACCCCCGTCCGGATTATTATCGCTATTTACCCAGTTATCAAACAGAACCTGTTCAACGCGATATGGTATATGATGCCATGAAAAACGACGTAAATCTTCGTCAAATTAATTGGGATCGTTTATACAATGCCAATTACGGTAATTACGAAACCATCAATGATGTAAATGGAATCGCCGGTAATTCGATTTCAGGCAAACGTTCGGTTTATATTGTTGAAGATCGTATCGTTAATACCAATAGAATTAATGTTAATACTACATTAAATACAACCCTCTCTACAAATATTGATTTTACAGCAGGTGCATCTTATCAATTTCAACGTAATAATTATTACAAGCAAGTGAATGATTTATTAGGCGGTGATTTTTATGTAGATTTAAATCAATTTGCTGAAAGAGATTTTGCCTCCGATCCAAATGCAAGTCAAAATGATGTAAACAATCCAAACCGCATTCTTAAAGTGGGCGATAAATTTGGGTATAACTACGATATTACGATTAAAAGAGCTGCAGCTTGGGCTCAAGCAGTTGTGAAATTTAGAAAGATTGATTTCTTTATTGCAGGAGAACATTCATACACTAGTTTCTTCCGTACTGGTAATACAAAAGTTGGATTATTTCCCAACAATTCATTTGGTAAGTCGAAAGTGAATAATTTCTACAATTACAATTTCAAAGGAGGGGTTACCTACAAAATCAATGGCCGTAATTATTTATATGCAAATAGTGCTTATATAACCCGTGCGCCTTTCTTTGACAATGCCTATATCGCTCCTCGTACAAGAGATATTGTGCTGAATGATTTAAAATCCGAACAAATTTTTTCTGCTGAAGCGGGTTATGCCATGAATGCGCCCAATTTAAAAATCAGGTTAACCGGTTTTTATACCAATTTTAAAAACCAATCTAATGTACTTACCTTTTATGATGAGCAGTTTCGCAACTTTGTAAACTATGCTTTATCTAACATCGGTAAAGAACATTTTGGGATAGAATTTGGTGCAGAAGCAAAAATTTATAAAGGATTAAGCGTAAATGCAGCGGCTAATATTGGTAGATATTTCTATACCACTCGCCAAAACATTACCATTACACAAGACAATACAAATGAGCAACTTGCAAGTTCTATTGTATATTCAAAAAACTTTAGAGTACCAACACCACAAGAGGCTTATACTATTGGATTGGCTTATCGCTCACCGAAATTTTGGTTTGTAAATGTTAATTTTAATTATTTCGATCAAATGTGGTTCGATTTCAACCCGGCTAGAAGAACTTATGCAGCAGTTGAAGGTATCGATCCAGCAAGTACTAAATGGAGAGGCATTATTGATCAAACAAGATTAGATGCACAATATACAGTGGATGCATTTTTTGGATATTCTTGGAGAATGAACAACAAATTTAAAAGTTTAAAAAAGCCAACGTATTTGGTGTTTAATGTAGGGGTAAACAATTTGTTGAATAATACAAATATTGTTTCTGGAGGATTTGAGCAACTTCGTTTCGATTTCCAAGAACGCAATATCAATAAATTTCCAGTACGAAAATTTTATGCTTACGGCGCAAATTATTTTGCTAGTGTAGGGGTAAGATTTTAATTCAACTTTAATCAATAACAACTTTTAAAATACACTTTATGAATAAGTTTTTTAATTTTCTAATGGCAGCTTCAGTGATTGCTTCATTAAGTACACTGAATGCTTGTAAACGCAATTTCGATAACCCACCGGAATATGTTGAGCCTAATATTACGGCCAATACTTCAATTGCTGATTTAAAAGCATTGTATAGTGGCTCTGGTTTTTATACCATTAATGACGATATCATTGTTGCAGGTGTAGTAAGTGGCGATGATAAATCGGGTAATTTTTATAAATCTATAACTGTTCAAGATACTACCGGTGGTATTACCTTAAACTTAGATGGTACTAATTTGTACAATGAATTCCCCGTTGGTCGTAAACTCTTTATTAAATGTAAAGGTTTAATACTAGGCAATTATGCTCGTTTAATTCAATTAGGCGGATATATTGATAATTCAAATCCTGCTAGTCCAAGTTTAGGGGGCATTCCTGTAAACTTGTTCACTAAATACTTGGTAAAAGGAAGTTTAAACAATCCGGTTTATCCAAGAAATGTAACCATTGGTCAATTAAACAACAGCTATCAATCCATGTTGATTCAATTAGATTTAATGGGATTTGCAGCTGCCGATGTTAATAAGCCTTATGCAGATGGACTAAATAAAGTTTCTTTGAATAGAACCATCAATGATATTGCCGGCGGCGGTATTATCATCCGTAGTAGTGGTTATTCGAATTTTGCAAATGAATTAACACCTCCGGGATATGGTTCTGCAAAAGCTATTTACACAGTTTTTAATTCAACAAAACAATTGGTAATTCGCGATACAACTGATATTAAATTCCGTGGTGCTGCTCCAAATGCATATTACTCAGAAGATTTTGAAACGGCTACAGTTGGTAGTCCACTTGTATTGGCAGGTTGGGGTAACTATTCTGAAATTGGTACACTTAAATTCAAAGCAGCTACTTTCAGCGGATCTAAGTATGCTGAAATTAGTGCGTTCAATACAGGGATAAGTGCAGTAAAATCTTGGTTGGTTTCGCCAGCAATTGATGTAAATGTAATTACACAAGCCAATAAAGCTTTATTGTTTAAAACTAAAGATGCATTCAATAACGGAGCTACTTTAAAAGCATATATTTCTACCAATTATAATGGTAGTGCTACACCATGGACATCAACTTGGACATTACTTCCTGCAACCATTGCAAGTGGTCAAGCAGTAGGGTTTGCACCAAGTTACACCGGATCTGGTTTAGTTAGTTTGAATGGTTATACCGGTAATGTTTACATCGCTTTAGTTTATGAAGGAGCCGATCCATCTGGAACTACAAGTGACAAAACCACTACTTATCAAATTGATGATATCAAAACAATCGGTTATTAATTCTTAATCTTCTTTTGAGGCCATCCAGTGTGATGGCCTTTACTTTATTTTATTAGAGTTTCCATGTCAACACTAAATTGATTGGAAATTATGCTGACCGGTTTTACAACTTCAGCTGTAGATTTAAAAAAATTGAAATGAAAAAAATTGCTTTACTCTTTGGGATGCTATCAAGTGTTCTATTGGTATTTTCTCAAACAAATCCGGCTCCTCAAGCGGTTCCTTAC
>JBMOEQ010000201.1:0-6215 GCA_049314655.1 Ferruginibacter sp.
AGTACAATTTCTTCTTTTGTCTTCATGATGTTTAATTTTACTGTATGTCCTGTCTTTCAATAAATATGGCTATTTTTCGGAGCAATTCCTTTTTTACCATTGCTAAAAGTACAAAATAATTTTTTTGCAGCCGAATGATCCAACTTCAGTTTCCTCCATATCAACCTAAAATCAAGCAAGAAGGCGGGGTAGAATATATTTTTGATACCATAAGAAAACGTTGGATTAAGCTTACACCTGAAGAGTGGGTTAGGCAAAATATTATTCAATATTTGGTTGTGGTAAAAGGTTTTTCGGCCAGTTTAATTGCAGTAGAAAAAGAAATTATGTTGAGCGATGTACGCAAACGATTTGATATTGTGGTATACGATCAACAAACAAAACCTTGGATGGTAATAGAATGTAAAGCCATGGATATTGCATTAACAGCAACTGTTTTACAACAAGCACTTACCTATAATATTGCTTTAAAACTGCCCTACATTGTTATTACTAATGGATTGCATTGTGCGGCATTTACTTCCATAGAGGGGCAGTTATCAGAAGTGGATATCTTTCCTGGATAGCAAAAATTTAATATACGAGTTCGCAAATTTGAGTATATTGAACTTCCAAAACAAACATAAACAATGAAAAAAACGATTGCACTTTCCTTATTTGCATTGGTACTTTTGTTAAATGCCTGTAAAAAAATAAACCAGGATAAACAACAGTTCAACGCGCCAACCATTAAATCGGCTACAGAAATTGATGCTTTTATAAAGCAAGAACTTCGTACAAAAGGTAGTTTTGAATGGAACACCGCTCCGGATGATATTGTATGGAGTGCGTTACAACTCAGTGATCAAATTTTATCTGTAGGTTACCAACCAGTTGGTGAAATCAATGTTGGCGAACGTTTGGCTGATATTGATATTGAAGCAGCGAATTGGAAAACAGCAAAAGCGCAAGTACTTCAAATTATTTTACAAGCCGAAAGCAAAAAGCGCAGTGGGTTAACCATAGATAAATTAGAAGAATGGGCAGAAACTGTTTTGCCGGTAGTTGATGTGCGCATTGAAAATTTTGAAACGTTTAAATTATTAAGAGCATCTAATTTGGTGCGTTATGCCGAGCCAATGGGATACGAGCCAAGAGAAGTAACCAGTTTACAAAGTGTAACCAGTAGCAGTGGTTGTGGAAGCAATGTTGCCGAATCGGGTTTAGTAAGTGGGGTAGATTATACCACCATTACACCGGCAACCAAACAATCATGGAATTATGCTTTTCATAAAATTCCTAATGCTTGGGCAAAAACAACTGGTTCGGGCGTTAAAGTATTTATTATTGATACCGGCTGCGAGTTTGATCAAGATAATTTAGGTTCGGCATTTAATCAAGGGGCTTCTTCTGGAAGAACAATTGAACGCATTGTTACTTTACCCAGAAATACATTTTTAGGAATACCTACCGGATCGGTTGAAACTGCCGATGATGGTTGTGGACATGGCACTTCAATGGCGGGTGCATGTGCTGCGCCTAGAGGTACAGATGGTGCTGCGGTTGGCGTAGCCTATAATTGCAATTTGGTAACATGTAGAGCAGCAGCAGACGTATTTATTGATGAAAGTAGAGAATCGAAAGGTGTTGCAGATGCTTTTACTAATGCAGGAAATAGAGCTGATGTAAAAATTATTAGCATGAGTATGGGAAGAATAACTTCTAGCTCTCAAATTAGAGATGCGGTTTTATATGCTTATGGAAAAGGTAAATTGATATTTACGGCTGCGGGTACATCATTTGGATGGACGTCGGGTTGGTTTGGTGTAATATTCCCAGCTACTATGAATGAAGTAAATGCGGTTACCGGAGTTAGAGACAATAGTTTTTCTACCCAATGTTCGGCATGCCATGATGGTAGTCAAACCGATTTTACTGTAGTAATGGAAAGAGGCAGTAATACCGATCGCCATCCATTAACCTTAGCAATGAGTGGTAATGCGCCTTCTACTGTTGGTGGTTCTTCTGTTGCAACGGCTACTACAGCAGGTATTGCAGCGTTGGTTTGGAGCAGATTTCCTACATATACAAGGGCTCAAATTTTGGACAAATTAATTAGAAACACTTCTAATTATCCCAATAAGAGCAGCAATTTAGGTTGGGGTAATATCAATGCAGAAACAGCAACGAATTAATACAAACAAATAAAATATTAAGCCGGTAACTTTAATCAGTTGCCGGCTTTTTTAATGTGTTTATTTGAAGTTGGTTGCGCAAAGCTTTTGCGGTTTGGCTGGTTCCATCGTGGCTCCATCCCGGGGGCATAAAAATGTAGCGCAGTTTATTGAGTAAGCCGGGTGCCTTTTTTAAATCTTTTCCTAAACTTATCCATTCATGAAAGATGATATAAAAAGGATGATATGGTTTATCGATGGGTTTTGTTAAGCCATATTTTACCGGTTCGTCTTTTATTTCTTCCTGAAAAGTACCAAACATTTTATCCCAAATGATTAAGCACATACCCATATTTTTATCGAGATAAATGATATTGCTGGCATGGTGTACACGATGGTGTGCCGGACTAACAAACACGGTTTCGAACCAACGCGGCATTTGTTTTACATATTGTGTATGCACCAGTATGCCATAGATTTGAGTGATGGAATACATGAAAACAATATCTACCGGGTTAAAGCCGGCTAATGCCAGTGGAATGAAATAAACGAACCTATACAAAGGTTGAAAAACGGAAGAACGGAAGCCAGTAGTAAGATTAAACTCTTCTGAAGAATGGTGGGTAACATGAACAGCCCAAAATACCCTGCAATAATGATCTACGCGATGTTCTACGTAAAAAGCGATGTCTTCTGCTAAAAAAAGTAAAGTCCAATATAACCAAGGATGACTACTAAAATCGAGCAATTTATAATCGAAAAACCATTGTAAAATGAGGAACAAATATATACTTCTGAATAATAAATCTATTCCTGCGTTTACAAGGGTTAGGTAGATGTTCATCAAAACGCCTTTAACCGTATAATAGTTTTTGGTTTGCAAATGACTGAAGAGTATTTCGGAACCAATTACCAAAATATATAAAGGTGTTGTTATGGCTATTAAGGTAGTTTCATTGAATTGGAATGGCATTTACTTAAAATAAAGACCGCTTTCCATAAAAGAAAGCGGTGTTAAAAAATATTGTTTAAACGTTTGAATAAAGTCTTATACCACCATTATTTCTTTTTCTTTTGCTTCGAGGTGTTTTTCAACCAAGCTGATGTGTTTATTGGTGATTTCTTGAATTTCGGCTTCTGCATCTTTTGCAGCGTCTTCACTTAAGCCATCTTTTTGTAATTTTTTTATGTGTTCTATTGCATCTCTACGAATATTTCGAATAGAAATCCGTGCATTTTCGCCTTCGCCATTGCATCGCTTTACCAATTCTTTTCTTCTTTCTTCGGTTAATGGAGGAAGGTATAAACGAATGTAATTGCCATCGTTTTGTGGATTTAATCCAATATTGCTATTGATGATGGCTCTTTCAATGGGTTGAAGCATATTTCTTTCCCAAGGTTGAATAGAAATGGTACGGGCATCTAAAGCCGTAATATTGGCAATTTGGGATAATAAAGTAGGGGTGCCATAATACTCTGCGGTAATACCATCTAACATATTAGGACTGGCTTTGCCTGCACGAATTTTTACCAATTCCGTTTCTAAATGGTTGATGGCTTTTTTCATGGTGCTTTCTGCATCCTGCTTAACTTGTAATAATTCTTCTGACATAACGATTTAATTATTGGCTACAAAACTAAAGAAAAAACCCTAAGCATTGGTAAATACTCAGGGTTTAAATAGTATAACACCATTCTTTTGAATAGTGTATTAATCCGCTTCAACAGCTTCGGAAGCGAGGGTAAATAATTTTCTCGGCTTTGCATCTTGTTTGGCATTGCTACCTAATTGGCCTTTGTCGTTGAGCTTATTTTTTGGGCGCATATAATAAATCAATCCAATTAATCCAAATGCAGCAGAAAGTAAAATAGCTATTAAAGTAGTAGTGCCTATGTCTTTTAATAAATACGCCAACAAAATGAAAGCCATATTTGTGATAACGCAAGTGAGGGTAATTTTTTTGTGATTGAAACCCAAGTCGAGTAAAAAATGATGCACATGTGTACGATCGGGACTAAATGGAGAACGGCGATCTAAAATACGTAATCCAAAAACTCGTAAAGTATCAAAAAGTGGAACAATGAGCACAGCAAAACCTATAGCAGGTGCGGCTTCTATTTGCCATTTTGATTCGGGCAGTGCAGCAACATTCATAAAGCGAATAACCAGGATAGAGTTTACTAATCCTATCAGTAAGGAGCCTGTATCACCCATGAAGATTTTTGCCGGGGAGAAATTATATACCAAAAACCCAATTAAACTTCCGGCAAGTGAAAAGGCTAAAACACTATAGGTTAAATATCCGGCAATTAAAAAGTAAATGCCAAATACAATAGAAGTGAGTAAGCCCAAACTTCCAGCTAATCCATCTACCCCATCAATTAGGTTAAAAGAGTTGATGATAACAATTATTGTAAGTAAAGTAAAGGCGATACTGGCAATATGGGGTAATTCGTGTATGCCTAAAAAGCCATGCATATCGGTAATTTGAACCCTGCCAAAATTGATGATGATGCCGGCAGCTACCAATTGGCCGATAAATTTCTTGGCTGCGGATAAAACAAGGATGTCATCTTTAATGCCTAAAAAGAAAATAACAATAGAAGCTGCGGCAAAATATTGTAATTCTCTGCTGCCTAATGTAGGCGCGCCTAATAATGAAGCCATGATGAATCCTGCAAAAATCCCTAGTCCTCCCAATGTTGGAATAACCATTTTGTGCACTTTTCTTTCATCGGGTTCATCAAACAGTTTTTTATCACGAGCAACTTGAATAATAATTGGAATTGCAAAAAACGTAATTAAAAATGCTAGAGCGCCGCTTAGTAATATATTATCCATGAAAATGACTTAACTATAAGTTATAATTATATAAAACCGGTTTCACTTATAGGATGATGTGGTTAACAAGTTAACCATGGAATTAATTCAGTTTTATGAGGTATTAGGAGTTTAAAATTAGGTCGTTTTTTTGGCACAATCAAGATAAATGTGAAAAATCTCTTAAAAATAACTTCGATAAAAATTGAAGTGTCTTTAAATTATAATTTTTTCTTTTGCCTATACTTCAATTTAGAGTAGGTTTGCAAAGCATAAAAATTATTCAAAATGACCGATTTAAAAGCAATTGCCAATCAAGTTAGAAGAGATATTGTACGTATGGTTCACGGAGTTCAAAGTGGGCATCCGGGAGGGTCTTTAGGTTGTGCTGATTTTCTTACTGCATTGTATTTCAAGGAAATGCGTCATAATCCGGCTTTTAATATGGATGGTATTGGGGAAGATTTGTTCTTTTTAAGCAATGGTCATATTTCTCCGGTATTCTATAGTGTATTGGCAAGAAGCGGTTATTTCCCTGTTTCTGAATTGGGTACTTTTCGCAAATTGAATACACGTTTACAAGGGCACCCAACAACACACGAACATTTGCCAGGGGTAAGGATGGCTAGTGGGTCGCTCGGGCAAGGAATGAGTGTAGCTTTAGGTGCAGCATTAGCAAAAAGGATGAATAATGATGATACCATTGTATATTCTTTACATGGTGATGGCGAGTTGGATGAAGGTCAAAATTGGGAAGCAATTTTATTTGCTGCGCATAAAAAGGTAGACCATTTGATTGCAACGATAGATTGGAACGGGCAACAAATAGACGGCTCTACCAATAGTGTAATGAACTTAGGTGATTTAGGCTCAAAATTCTTGGCATTTGGTTGGGAAGTAGTGCATTTGGATAAGGGCAATGATATGGATGCAATTTTGGCGGCATTGGCCGAAGCGAAAACTTTTGTAGGGAAAGGCAAACCCATTGTAATATTAATGAAAACCGGAATGGGTAAAGGCGTAGATTTTATGGAAGGAAGCCACGAATGGCATGGCATTGCACCAAATGATGAACAATTGCAAAAAGCATTGGCACAATTGCCCGAAACTTTGGGCGATTATTAGAATTCAATGTTCAATGTTAGGTGTTGAATTTTGAATGGGTTTCACGCAAAGCGGCAAATGAAAACAAGGCGCAAATTTGGAATAAATGTTGAATTTTAGATGTTGAATGTTGAATG
>JBMOEQ010000202.1:0-6131 GCA_049314655.1 Ferruginibacter sp.
AATCGGTTCAAATAGATGCCAATGTTTTTTTAACCATCACTTTAAAAGCCCATTCTTCTACTGCCAATAAACAAAAGCAAAAGTTAATTTCAATCACTAAAGATCAAAGTCAGTCTTCTAAATTTAATTGGGCCATTAGTGATGAATCGTATTTTTCTTTAATAGAAAATGAAACCGTAACTACCAGTAAATTTCCCAATACAAGCTTTTCTTTAAATATTAATAAAGCATCTTATAGTAATATCAGGCGTTTTTTAAATACCAAAAGTACAGTTCCTCCTGATGCTGTACGTATTGAAGAATTACTCAATTATTTCAACCTTAATTATCAAGAACCAGCCAAAGGAGAGGTTTTTAAAATAGCATCTGCTTTTTCGGATTGTCCTTGGGATCAACAAAAGAAATTACTTTATTTAAATGTAAATGCACGTAAGCTCGATTTAAATAAAGTACCTCCATCTAACTTAGTTTTTTTAATAGATGCTTCAGGTAGCATGGATATGCCCAATCGTTTGCCATTGGTAAAAGCGGCATTTCAAATGTTGGTGAAAAATTTGCGGCCTATTGATACTGTATCTATTGTTATTTATGGTGGTACTGTTGCTGTATGGCTTCAACCTACAAGCGGTGCCGAAAAGCAAACCATTATTCGTTCTATTGAAGAATTAACGGCTCAAGGAGATACCCCCGGCGAATCGGCCATTAGGATGGCATATTCAGTTGCCAAATCTACCTTTATTAAAGGCGGTAATAACCGGGTTATATTAGCTACTGATGGTGATTTTAATGTGGGCGAAACCTCCGAAAAAGCTTTAGAAGAATTGATTACAAGAGAGCGTCAATCCGGCGTGTATTTAACTTGCTTGGGTGTTGGAATGGGTAATTTCAAAGATTCTAAATTAGAAACTTTAGCTAAGCGCGGTAATGGTAATTATGCTTATTTAGATGATATTAGAGAAGCCGAAAAAGTATTGGTGAAAGAAGTTACCCAAACTTTTTTTGCAGTAGCCGATGATGTTTATTTAAATGTTCACTTCAATCCACAATTGGTAAAAGATTACCGTTTAATAGGATTTGACAATAAAAAAGATGTGATTAATACGGGTACTGGAGAATTGGAAGGCGGAGAAATTGGAAGCGGCAATAGTGTACAAGCAATTTTTGAAGTTAAAACCAATAGTATTGATTCGGCTACATTAAGTACTTTAAATAAAGCATCTATAGCAGATGTACAATTGCAATATACTATTAACGGGATAGATCAAAAGCCATTAAATTTTACATGCGACAATGCCGTTCAGCCTTTTTTAACACTGAACAATGATTTGCGTTTAGCCGCATCTATAGCCATGTTTGGTTTAAAATTACGACAGTCGAAATTTATTTCTAAGGAGATAGATTGGGACGATATTTTAAAAATTGCAACAGGCGCATATAATCCTTCCGATTATTTACAAAAAGAATTTGTGCAATTGATTGGAACGGCTCAAAAAGTTTATGGCAAGAACACTAAGAAAAAGAAGAAAAAGAAAAATACCGATGAAGAGTAGTCAACGGCATTTAAATATTTTTTAGCTGAACATCTCTCGCACTTTATCAAAAAACGACTTATCGCCTTTTTCGGGTTTAGGTTGAAAGTTTGCACTATGGTGCATTTTTTCCAACATTTGTTTTTCTTCCGGAGTAACATGTTGCGGCGTCCATACATTTACATGAATCAATTGGTCGCCTTTTTCGTATGAGTTTACGGAAGGAAATCCTTTCCCTTTTAAACGAAATATTTTTCCGCTTTGTGTACCTGCCGGAATTTTAATTTTTGCCTTTCCGTCGATAGTTGGCACTTCTATTTGTGTTCCAAATACAGCATCGGGAAACGATAAATGTAAATCGAAAGCTACATTAAGTCCATCTCTTTGTAATTGTGCATGCGCTTCTTCTTCAATCAATACAATTAAATCGCCGGGTGCGCCGCCTCTTTCTCCTGCATTGCCTTTGCCATTTAAACTCAGTTGCATGCCTTCTTGAACACCTGCCGGAATTTCTATGGTTACCGTTTCTTCTCCATATACACGGCCATCGCCTTTACACGAAGTACATTTATTGGTAATGGTAGAACCTTCGCCGTTACATGTAGGACAAGTAGTTACGGTTTGCATTTGACCGAGGAAAGTATTTTGAACCCTTCTAACTTGGCCGCTTCCTCCACAAGTACCGCAAGTTTGCATACTGTTTTTATCCTTTGCGCCGCTGCCACTACATGTAGTGCAACCAATATATTTTTTAACTTTAACTGTTTTAGAAACGCCTTTCGCCATTTCTTCGTAGTTCAATTTAATTTTGATACGAAGATTGCTGCCTCTAACACCACGAGATCTTCCACCTCCTGAAGAACGACGTCCGCCGCCGCCAAAGAAATTGCCGAATGGACTTTCATCGCCAAAAATATCTCCAAACTGACTGAAGATATCATCCATATTCATGTTGCCACCGCTAAAACCTCCGCCACCGCCTCGGTTGCCACCACCAAATGCTTGATGGCCAAAACGATCGTATTGGGCACGTTTATCCGCATCACTCAATATTTCATAGGCTTCTGCCGCTTCTTTAAATTTATCTTCTGCCGATTTATCACCAGGGTTTCTATCGGGGTGAAATTGCATGGCCACTTTGCGATAGGCTTTTTTAATTTCATCCTGTGAAGCAGATTTGGCTACACCTAATATTTCGTAAAAATCTCTTTTCATTATTTGTTGAGTTTACAACGCTTATCAGAAATATATCATTTGCCGAAGCGTATTTTTTATGTGTTTGTTGAAGGTGATATTATTTCCCTACAACCACTTTGGCAAAGCGAATAATTTTGTCGTTGAGGTAATAGCCTTTTTGCACTTCGTCAATCACTTTGTCTTTCAACGCTTCTGTTGGCGCCGGAATTTCTGTAATGGCTTCATGTTTTTCTACATCAAACTCGGTTTCAATGCTTTCCATTGCTTTTAACCCTTTTGCAGTAAGCGCATTTCTTAGTTTATTAAAAATTAATTGAACCCCTTCTTTCACCTGTTGGATGTCTTCTGATGAAGTGAATTGCTTTTCGGCTCTATCGCAATCATCCAATACATCCAATAGAGCAGTAATGGTTTCTCTACCCGCTGTTTGAATTAAATCGATCCTTTCTTTTGCGGTACGTCTTTTAAAATTCTCAAATTCGGTCAATAAACGAATGTATTTATCTTTTTGCTCATCCACCGCAGCTTGTAATTTCTCTAACTCATTTTCAGTGCTCTCAGGATTACTTAAATGGGTATTTCCCGGAATATCGGCATCTGCATTGATATTTAGCTCCGCTTCGGGTTGCTGATCAACAGTAGTAGTATTTTCTTCCATAACTTATTTTACTTTTTTGCTAAATAGAAATTGTAGGTAAACCGTTAAAATGGTTGCAAAGGTAGTATTGTCAAACATTTTGCCAACTGTATTCGTGCAGCCAAATTGACAATTTTTTTGAAGATTTAGGTCATTTCGTTCGGTGCAGGTTCTAAAAGCTACCTTTGTGGCCTCAATTTGTCTAAGCGCGGTGCAAATATGTGCACTTAACTGGCATTTTCGAAGTTTTAAGTTTTAAAAAAGTAAGTATGAAAGGGGTTTATTTAAATAAAAAGATCAGTAAGCGCGTAGAACAGGGGCATCCTTGGGTTTTTTCAAATGAAATTAATCCCGGTAAATTGTTAGATGCAGCCGTAAACCCAGGAGAAATTGTGAATGTTTTTACGCACGATAAGCATTTTGTAGGCAAAGGATATTTGAATGCACAAAGTCAAATTATGGTGCGTTTATTAACCCGTAACCAAGAGGAAAACATAGATGAAAACTTTTTTCTTAAACGAATTGAAACGGCATGGGCATATAGAAAGCAGTTGGGTTATGAAGAAAATTGCCGTTTGATTTTTGGCGAGGCCGATGATTTGCCCCAGTTGATTATTGATAAATTTAATGATTACTTCGTTATTCAAACCTTGGCTTTAGGAATTGATTGTTGGAAACCCGCTATAGTAAAGGCACTTAACACCCTCTTCTCGCCCAAAGGGATCTATGAAAGAAATGATGTGCCGGTAAGGGAATTGGAGGGTTTGGAACAGCAAAAGGGATTCTTATCCGAACCTTTTGATACCAATATCATCATCAATGAAAATGGAATTCAATACCATGTAGATATTGCCAATGGACAAAAAACAGGGTTCTTTTTAGACCAGCAAGACAATAGAAAAGCCATTCAAAGAATTGTAAAAGGTGCCGATGTATTAGGTGTGTTTACTTATACCGGTTCATTCGAAATTGCAGCTGCAGTGTATGGTGCAAAATCCGTTTTAGGGTTAGATATTTCTCAGCCGGCCATTGATATGTGTAATAAAAATGCAGCCTTAAATAATGTGGAATCGGTATGTACTTTTGAATGTGTAAATGCCTTTGATGTATTGAAAGATATGAGTAAATCGGGGAAGCAATGGGATGTGGTAATGCTTGATCCACCTTCGTTTACAAAAAGTAGAGGCGCTATAGATAAAGCTGTTGCCGGATATAAGGAGATTAATCTTAGGGGAATAAAATTAGTGAAGCCAGGAGGGTTTTTAGTTACCTCTAGTTGTACCAATTTGGTTCAACCCGGTTTATTTTTAGATATTATACAAATGGCTGCCAAGGATGCTAAAAGAAAAATTCGTCAAGTGGTTTTTAATGCACAATCGGCCGATCATCCAATTGTACCCGGACAAGAAAATACCCATTACCTTAAGTTTTTAATAGTACAGGTACTATAATGCTTAACAAGACTAATTGATTGTGCTAGAAGAAATGAGTAGATGAAAGTAGATTAACGTACTACCTGAATTTTGCCGGAATCAACGATTTTTCCGAATTTATTGCGTAATTGGTAGATATAAACGCCTCTAAAATAACCGTTTAGAGATAAGGTGTAGCGGTTAGATGCCGGAGTAATTTCGAAAACTTTTTTTCCGATAAAATTATACAATTGAAGTGTGAACGACTTATCGTAACCTTGATTAAACTCAAAGTTAACAACCGTAGTTGCAGGGTTTGGGTAGAATTTTACAATTTTTTCAGCAGCTAATCTGTTCGAAACAGTTTCTTGAGCGAATGATGTAAAATTTAATCCAAATACTAAAATAAATATGGTTATAAATGTTTTCAGCTTAGTAAAAATAATGTTTTTAATTAAAAAAACAATGGGTTACAGTTTATTAACAATTGTAACGGAAAGCTAAAACTAAAAAATAACTGGGATTGTAGTAAAATAGCCACAATCCCTGTTTTATTTTTATAAACCGCCCAAAGTTTTTTGGATGGCTTCAAAATTTGGCAAATCACCTGGAGTTGCACAGATTTCTGCATATTGTACGGTTCCTTCTTGATCAATTACAAATGCTGCTCTTTTACTAACCCCTTGCATTTCAAAAGCAGGGAAAGTTTCGTAAATAGCTTCATAAGCAGTAGCGGCTGTTTTATTGAAATCGCTCAATAATGGAAAATTGAGGTTTTGTTCTTTTTTAAATTTGTCTAATACAAAAAGAGAATCAACCGAAATGCCCAATACAGTAGCATTGGTTTGATTGTAGCTAGCGATGTTATCTCTTACACTACATAATTCTGCTGTACATACGCCTGTAAATGCTAATGGGAAAAATAATAATACTACATTCTTGCCTTTTAATTCACTTAAACTTACTTTGTTTTTGTCGCTGTCGAATAAGGTGAAGTCTGGTGCTTTTTGTCCAATTTCAATTGCCATAATACGTGGTTGTTTTAATTTTTTAAATATGAGAGAATAAAAATAGTAACATTTTTACCTGTTTATTGTTGCGTTCTATTTTAATTCAAAAGTAAAAATAGGCAGAAAACAACTTTTAAAATGCCAATTTAGTACACAGGTTTAAATATTAATTTTGATTTAACTCAAATGGTTCATTCGGTAGCCAATTATGCATGTTTATATTTGGATGATCTGTTGTTTTTTATTGGCAATGATTTTATCGGGCAAACTAGCAGAAATGGCTGTTTTTAGTGCATCAACCAATTTTTTCTTAATATAATTTCTATGGGTCACCAAACTTACTTCA
>JBMOEQ010000203.1:0-6097 GCA_049314655.1 Ferruginibacter sp.
GGTGATGGCATCAAGTGCAACATTATTTTTGGCCAATGTTTTTACTGTTGCCAGAAGTGCTTAATCCAACCAGTACATCACCTTGTTGACCAATACCATGCAGCAGTCTCGAATAAATATCATCGTAACTATAATCATTAGCAACGGCCGTTAAATAAGAAGTATTGCAATGCAGTGCTTCGGCTGGTAATGCTTCTCTGTCTTTATAAAAACGACCACTAAATTCAGCCGCTAAATGTTGTGCATCGGCAGCACTTCCACCATTACCGCAGAATAAAACTTTATTTCCAGCTTTGAAGGCTTGTGTTATAATTGTTACACAATCTTTAACTGTTGCAATTAAAGCTTCATCTTGTAATACCTGTTGTTTTACATGGATTGAATCGCTGATGATGGCAGAAATTTGTTGTTGCATATTGCCTTATTTTACTTCAAATGCGGTGAATAAAAAATTATTTGCTGCACCAATGGGTTGTAGGTTGATATAATAAGATTCGGTGAAATTTTTCACGGCTAAAAATTCGTGTGTTGGAACACAAAATTCGTCGAACAATATAATATCGCCTTTTTTGAGATAAGGTGCAAAGCTAGATAACGTATATAATGTAGCCGAGTATAAATCGGCATCCATATGTATTACAGTTAACTTGTCATTATTAAATTGGTTTAAAAATCCGGGAAGGGTTTGTTGAAATAAGCCTTGGTAAAACGATGCCCTAACATCATCAGTTTTTAATACTTCATTGCCGTTGCTCATTTCGCCTTTTTTAAATGGACCATAATCTTCTGGTAAACCACTAAACGTATCAAATCCATGAAAACGCGATTGAGCATTTTGATGATGGTTGAGCCACCAATAAAACGATCCGCCATTAGCAACACCAAATTCGAGATAGTTGATGGCATTTTCCTTCACTTTAGTATCTAAAATGAATTGATATAATTTTAAACGATTATCTCTATCTCTATTGCCCGAAAAGAAATCGTTAAAGTCTAAATCTTTTTGTTGGTTAATCCATTTCGATTGTTTGGATAGATAGGCCAAGTTCAATAAAAAACCACTAAACGGTTCTACTATAATATGCAATTTTAACAATGCAAAAATTGCTTTCGTTTTTTGAATGATGAAAAATTTAAACCACATGTATTAAATCGTCCAGGTTGTAAGCCCGTATTTGGTAAATGAATAATTTTTGATTTCGCCGCCAAATGTATTCAATGTTTCTATAACAGCATGACGGGTATTGCCCGGACAATAAAATATCATAAATCCACCACCACCGGCGCCACTTATTTTTCCGCCTGTTGCTCCGGCTTTTTTGGCTGCATCGTAAATGGCTTCAATGTTGGTATTGCTGATATTATGCGCCATTTTTCTTTTCTGCTCAAAACCAAAATCCAATATTTCGCCAATTTCATGTAAGCGACCTCTTAATAAGGCTTCTTTCATCATTTTGGCTTGTTCTTTCAATTGATGCATGGCTTCAATACTGCCACTGTTTTTATCTTGAACATTTTTAACTTGCTCTTTGATGATGGCAGCACTTTCTCTGGAAGTAGCCGTAAAGTATAAAACTAAGTTATTGCCTAGTTCATGTAAGTACTCCGGCCTAATACGTAATGGATTTACAATCACTTGATCTTCGCCATAAAACTCCATAAAGTTAACGCCGCCAAAAGTTGCTGCATATTGATCTTGTTTACCGCCAGCCAATAATAAATCTTCCCTTTCAATTTGATAGGCTAAATGTGCTATATCATAATCGCCTAAGGGTAATTTCAATAATTCAACAAAGGCGCCAAGAATTGCTACTACAAGGGTAGATGAAGTGCCTAAACCCGAGCCTGCTGGAGCATCTACATAAGTAGATAATTTAAATCCTTTTAATGGCACGCCAAATTGTGCTTGAATTCTGTTATAAACTCCCTTTAATAAATCTAAACTGCCATTAATGGGCAATACGGGCATTGTTTCAAAAGTTTGAATCTCTTTACGATCTAGCGTTTCTACAATGATTGTAGATGCTTCCAATGGCTCAATACTGGCATATGCAGATAAGGAAACGGTAGCATTTAAAATGGCTCCGCCGTACAAATCACTGTATGGACTAACATCGGTTCCACCACCTGCTAAACCAATGCGTAAGGGCGCTTTACTACGATATATCATAAGGATTGCAAAATACGTATAAATGGAGAAAATTGATGCGATTAGATGTATGAAGGTTTAGAAGTTTAGGCGTTTAGGGTTTAGTGTAGAGACTTTATAAACTTAGCACTTTATACACTTTTTTGACATTTGAATTCAATTTGCGCCTTTGCCTTTTAGCAGATTTGCGTGAAAAATTAACCGCAGAGAAAAAGGAGTTAACAGAGTTGCGCTGAGTTGATTCATTTTTCAAGATAAATATGCAGTAATTAAAAATTCAACATTTAACATCCAACATTAAATAAAAGCGTTATTCTAAAATAGCCTCAACCATCTTGCTCCAACTGTATTTCTTTTTTTCTTCTTGTAAATGGGGAATGAAATGTGGGGCGCCTATTGTAAAAAATTCAGTGATTTTTTCAGCAATGGCGTTTGCATTGGGTTCTGCAATTAATCCTACTTTATAATCGGGCACTAAAGAGGGGAGTCCGCCAACATTAGTAACAATCATGGGTATTTCAAAATGATAGGCGAGAGGGGTTACACCACTTTGTGTTGCACTTCGGTAAGGTTGTATCACTACATCAGCAGCACAGAGATAATTTTTTACTTCGCTATCCGGAATGAAATCTGTTCTTAAAATGAGTTGATCGGCAATATTTAATGTGGCAATTTGTTCATCGTAAGGTTTTTGATCTTCATAAAATTCTCCTGCTACTAAAAGTTTAAAAGGTTGTTGTTGATCTTTTAAAATTTTCATGGCATCAAATAAAACATCCAATCCCTTATATTTTCTGATGAATCCAAAAAACAATAATACCGGAATAGTTTGATCGATATTTAAAATTTTTCTGGCATCAGCTTTAGAAATCTTTTCGCCAAAATTATCATAGAGTGGGTGCGCAACAAATTTGGCAGGTTTATCAGGAGCAAATATTTTTAAATCACCTAATACTTTCTCGCTCATGGTAATGAAAGCATCAATTGGTTTTACAAAGTATTTGGTAAACGCAACATCTCCGGGGCGTTTTTCATGCGGAATAATATTATCGGCTATACATACTATTCTTGTATGCTTATTCTTTTTTACAAGTCGCAATATTGTACCTAAGCAAGGTCCCATAAAGGGAAGCCAATATCTAACAACAATAAAATCGGGTTTTAATTTTTTGAGGGTATTACCAACAGTAATCCAATTCAATGGATTTACCGAATTAATTTTCACTTGAATATTTAAATCGGTTGGCGCTGGTTCGGTAGAAAACTGTGTAGTGCCTGGGAACAAAAAGCCGGGATATTGTAATGAAAAAGTGTAGATAGTTACTTTGTATCCTTCCGATTGAAATGCTCTAGCCAAGCGTTCATTATAAGAAGCTAATCCGCCCCGTAATGGATGTGCCGGACCAATAATTACAATATGTTTTTGATGCACCATCTTTTTTACAATCCAATTTTATCTTCAATAAGGTAACTATTACGGTCGGCCGAATTTCGGGAAATCAGTTCACCCAAAAAACCTGCAAGAAATAACTGCACACCAATTACAATAGAGATTATGCCCACGAAAAATAAAGGCCTGTCGGTCATATTAAATTGATCGAAAAATATTTTTGCTATAAAAAGATACATCCAAATGCACATCCCCAAAAAGAAAACGATGCTGCCCCATAATCCAAAAATATGCATGGGTCTTTTTCCAAATTTTCCCATGAACATGATGGTAGCCAAATCTAAAAATCCGTTTACAAATCGGCTCCATCCAAATTTTGTAATACCATATTTGCGTTTGCGATGTTCTACTACTTTTTCGCCAATCTTTTTAAATCCGGCCCATTTAGCATGCACTGGAATGTAGCGATGCATTTCGCCATACACTTCAATGCTTTTTACCAATTTATTGCGGTATGATTTTAATCCACAATTGAAATCATGCAGTTTTATACCGGATGACCAACTGGCTGCTGCATTGAATAATTTAGAAGGAATATTTTTGGTTAGGGTATTATCGTACCGCACTTTTTTCCATCCACTTACCATATCGTAGCCATCTTTTACAATCATGTTATAGAGGCCGGGTATTTCATCCGGACTATCCTGCATATCTGCATCCATAGTAATTACAACATTGCCTTTAGCTGCTTTAAAACCTTCGTTTAAGGCTGCACTTTTGCCATAATTTCGTTGAAATTTAATGCCTCTTATATTGGGGTTTTCTGCACTTAATGCTTGTATAACTTCCCATGAACGGTCGTTACTTCCATCGTCCATCATAATTACTTCATAGCTGTAATTATTTGTGTCCATTACACGCTTTATCCAAGCCGATAATTCGGGTAAAGATTCATCTTCATTGTAAAGCGGAATAACTACTGATATGTCCATGCATTCAATTTTAATCGGTTGTTATTAATGGGGTGAAGTGCAAATAATACTTCACTATTTACTTTCTTATTACCCTAACTAATTCCTGTGTAAACTCTATAAACTTAATAAACTGTATAAACTTTATTTACATTCCTCGCTTTCACACAAGCATCAATTTATCCATTTTTCTTCTTGCTCAAAAAACCTGCTCCCACAGCAGATATTAAAGCACCAATGATGAGGTATCTAAACACAGCACCCGAAACCATCATGGGTAAAAAAATATCTTTTAGTTTTTGTTCGTTTTGTTTTATTTCTTGTAAAGTATGATCGCCTTGTTGTACAATGAGTTTACTGTTTTCCGCAATTTTTGCATCTCTAAATGCGGGTTGATAGTAAAAATATATCCATGTAAATATGGCCATAAGTAGTGTTACTACGATAAATGTTTTAAATCCAATATTAAAAAAAGCTTTAAAGGAATAATCGAGTTTATCGGTATTAAAATGTGCGATTAAACTCCAAATAATTCCGGCAGTAAAAATGCCATACACTAAAAGTTGAAAATTGCTTTCAATAGGGTTTTTTAAAATAAAGTAAGAAAATAATGTGGCTGCAATCATGAGCAAACCGGTAATTAATCCTTTATAAGCAGGTTTTATGGCATTCATGAAAGTACTACGTGTTGGTTATGGATGATGCCGGCCACTTTACCTAGCAATGATTTTCCTATAAAAGGTGTATTTGCAGAAGCAGATTGAATTTGGTGGGATTCAAAAGTATACCGCAAATTGGGTTGAAATAAAGTTAAACAAGCAACAGCGCCTATTTCGATTTTTGGAATAGGTAAATTGAAAATTTTTCTAGGTTGGTCGGTTAAACTTAAAATAAATTGAGATAAGCTCCATTGAGATTCCATAGCAGCTCCTACAACACCAAAACAAGTTTCTAGTCCTAACATCCCGTTTTTAGCATATTCAAATTCACAGTTTTTTGCATCACTATGTTGTGGAATATGGTGCGAAGCAATACAGTCTATTTTTCCACTAGCCAGTGCATTTCTTAAATCCAGCATTTCGGATTGAGTTCGTAATGGAGGGTTTAATTTAAGGTGACTATTGTAAGTTTTTAAATCATTGTCATTAAAATATAAATGCGCCGGACTTACCGAGCAACTTACTTTTATGCCTTGTTTTTTTGCGGCTTCAATGAGCTCTACCGATTTCATTGTAGTTATACCTGTAAAGTGAATTGCCGATCCGGTATATTTTACCAATTCAATATCTCTGGCTATGATTAATTCTTCGGCAATGGTTGGGCGGCCAGGTAATCCTAATTGGGTACTGTTAATGCCTTCATGCATTAAACCATGTGGTTGTATAGAGCGATCATCGGGTAATTGTATAATTACACTATCTATCGGAAGTACATATTGTAATGCTTTTAATAATAAGCCAGAAGATTGAATGCAGTTGAGTCCATCACTGAAAGCTTTTGCGCCTGCTGCATGCATATCGTACATTTCGGCCAATTCTTTGCCTTCGGCATTTTGAGTTACGGCACCAATTGGGTGTACAGTAACTG
>JBMOEQ010000204.1:0-6088 GCA_049314655.1 Ferruginibacter sp.
AACAACGGTTCAACTTAATTCAATCTCGGAGATGAATTCAACTAAACCCTAAACCTCTAAACCTCTAAACTAATTTCACGCAAAGCTGCAAAGAGATTTAAGGCGCAAATTTTTCATCTCGGAGAATAAATTCATCAATCGTTAACCCATTGTTCTCTACTGTTCAACAACGGTTCAACTTAATTCAATCTCGGAGATGAATTCAACTAAACCCTAAACCACTAAACCTCTATACTTTTATAAATCTTCCGCTCAACAATAGTTCAACTACTAAACTTCTAAACCATTATTTCTGCTTATTTTTATTGCTCTAAAATTTTATCTATGCCAATACGTATGGAAGATGATCCACAGGATCAACAAGATTTTAACGACAATAGTTCCTCCGGTGGAAATAGAGGTGGAGGCGGTGGAGGCGGTTTATTGAGCTTTCTACCTTTATTATTGAGTTTATTTGGCGGCAATAGAAGTGGCGGCGGTGGCGGTGGAAAAAAACTCTTGTTATTGTTGGTAGTTGCCGGTGCTGCTTATTTTTTTCTATTTAGAAACAATAGTGGTGGAGGAGGCGAATTAATCAAAAAATTATTTTCTCAAAGCGGATATAGTTTTAGTCCAGAGCAATTTAAAAAAGCAAGTGTTTATGAAGGGTTGGATGCGGGAAATTACAAAAATGCAATACCTGAAAGTGTATCATTATTAAAATTTGCACCGGATAGAAAAGATCAAGGGCAGCAAGGCAGTTGTGTGGCATGGAGTAGTACTTATGCAGCACGTACCATTATTGAAGCCGCATCAAGTGGACAATCGGGTAACAGTACAGCGTTTAGTCCGGCTTTTGTATATAATCAAATTGGATTAGAAGGTTGCCAAGGATCTTATATTCAACGCGCCATGGAATTTATGACCGAGAAAGGTGTTGTTACATTTAATGCATTTCCATATACCGATCAAGAGTGTAGCCGACAGCCTTCTGGAGCCTTGATGAATGATGCTGCACAAAATAAGATGCATGGCTTTACACGTTTAACCGATGGCGATAATATCAACGGCATTAATATCCGTGCGGTAAAAGAACATTTGGCAAAAGATGCACCGGTAGTTATTGGAATGATGGTTGGCGGAAGTTTTATGCAAAGTATGATGGGGAAAGAACTTTGGGAACCTACCGATGAGGATAGAAGTCAGATGGGTTTTGGTGGACATGCAATGTGTGTAATTGGATACGATGATCGTAAACAGGCTTTTCAAATTATGAACAGTTGGGGACCGCAATGGGGCAATAATGGTGTTGCATGGGTTCGCTATGCCGATTTTAAAGAGTTTGTTCGCGAAGCTTATGGAATAGATCCAATGCCCAAAAAAGGATCCGCATTATATGTAGCATTTGATTGTAGTATTGGATTGATGAAAAACGAGAACCGGCAGTACATTCCATTAAAAACGAAGGGACTTAATGTATTTGAGTCGGTTGGGACTGTAAAACCCGGAACAAAGTTTAAAATAGAATTGAAAAATTCGGTAGAATGTTATGCGTATATTTTTGGACAAGAAACAGATGGCACCAGTTATACGTTGTTTCCATATCCCGATCAAACCGATCCACAAAAAACGGCTTTCTCTCCTTATTGTGGAATTACCGGATATCGTTTGTTTCCAAGAGGAAAAAGTTTAGTGCCCGATAGTATTGGAAACAAAGATGTATTTGCCATTGTTGTATCGCGTACGCCTTTAGATTGGTATGCAGTTAATACAGCAATTTCTACGAATACACAAGGCAGTTATGGGGATAGGGTGTATGTGGCTTTAAAACAAAACGGCGCTCCTGGTGTTCAATATGCAGCCGGCAATGGAGGGGTGATTAATTTTTCTACTACAGATAAAAATATCAATGCCATTGTTTCGGTCATTGAAATCAATAAATAAACATCACTCATCTTATATTACTAAATGAAGAAATGTATTATTGTTGCGTTGCTGTTAATAGGTGTTCATGGAGTTTTTGCACAAGAATCTAAATTGTATAATCCAACAGCCGATGCTGCGGCAGATGTAGCTGCGGCCATAAAAAAAGCAGCAGCTGAACATAAGTATGTATTGATACAAGGTGGTGGAAACTGGTGTGGTTGGTGTATTGAATTTGCTAGATTTTGCAAGGCAGATAAGCAGATTGATTCATTGGTCAACAGTTCATTTGTATGGTATCATTTAAATTGGAGTACCGATAATCAAAACAAAAAGGTATTTACTCAGTTGGGCTATCCTCAACGATTTGGATTTCCTGTATTCATTATCTTAAATGAAAAAGGCGAACGCATTCATATTCAAAATAGCGAGTATTTAGAAGATGGCAAGAAAAGTTACAGTCGTGAAAAAGTTGTAGCTTTTTTAGAAATGTGGACACCGAGAGCATTGAATCCGGCAATGTATGGCGATTAATTACATGGATAGATTTACCTATAAAAATGCCCTGCAGAAATAATCTTTTTGCAGGGCATTTTTAATATTATTACTTCACAGTTACTTCCGCAATTTTAAATATTGTTTTTCCTAAAGCTCTTTGTCGCCATGCAGGAACAATAAAAGTATTGCCAATAACCATGGCATGACGAGGCATGGTTATTACATCATCATCGGCACAGGAGGCAATAGATTTTTTAGTGGCTTTACCGGTTGCAATATCAAAACTCATGGCAAACAGCTCACCTTTTTTCTTAAAATTGGAAATCGATTTTACTTTGTCGCCATAATTGGCAATTACAGCATTCGTTCGATGATCATTATACAATAAAATGAGTTTATTGTTAATGATCGCAGATGAAAAAGAAGAGAGAAAAGGCATACCACCACTTCTTGAAAAATAGCCGTAATAGTCTGATTCGATGTCAAATCCGATGATCGACCTATAAACTCTGGAGTTAGATTCAAACTGTTTTTTGGGAATCGCATTTAACCATTTAATTGCTCCTTTATTATCGGCACAAATTAAAATAATGTCTTTGTTGGTGAATTCATATACCGTAGTTGGCGTTCCACTTCCAAGGCCAGACGCATCGGAAGTATAGTAGGTAAAGACGTTTATTTCTGAAATTTCAGCAGAAATAATAAAAGAACCATCTGTTGGATTAATTAATATTTCTTTTATTTTATATTGATTGGGCAGTTCATCAACATCGTCATTTTTTTGTGCTTTTTCTTTTTCTTTCTTTGCTTTTTTACTTTCATCATCATCGTCGTCATCATCGGCTTCATCTGTAAAATTCTTTCCAATCATATCTTCAGTTATCGGTTTTGTAGAACTTACCGTTAATAGACCGGTTGTAATATCAACTTTGTCGATAAAAAATCCATTGAGTTTTTTTTTCTTGGCATCATCAGAATATAATCCTGCAAGTGCAACTTGATTTCCGTTGAGTTCTAACAACCGTCCTTCTAAAGTGAATTTGTTTTCACGTTCTAAACTAATGTCTTTTAATTTGGTGCCATCAAGTGCATATAAACTCAATTCAAATTTTTTGAAAACTTTCTTTTTTCTTTTCCTTTTCCAAGCTACTTCTTCAAAAGATCTACCTAAAACAACAATGGTATTGTTCACCAGTTTAACATCTTGTAATGTATAAAATCCGGGTAAAAAAGAAAGTACAATATTGGTGGTAGATTGTTGTTTAAGATTTTTGTCGAGCACGGTAACCGCCAATCTGGTATTATTTTTCCCTGTAAGGTCGCATACCAATAAAAAGTTCTGTTTGTTGTTGATAGATTCGAGTTTAGCTTCAAAATCGTCTTTTTTGCTTTCTCTTTCATAGCTGCCCATTTCTATAAATTCGTTTTGTAAAGTGCCATCTGTTTGATTTACTTTAGCACCGTAAACTTTATAGGCTTTTTCTTTTTTAATGAAGTCGGTTGCAAAAACAAATAAATCATTATCGAGTGGTTGAAAACTTAGGAAATCTAAACCACTTAATTCTTTCTTGTAATTTTCGCTATATACCTCTTCAAAGCTTTTATCAAATTTTTTCAAGGTATAATTTCCTGCTGTTCCAGAGAAATATCTGACTTTCTAATTTTACCTTCTACGAAATAATAGCCCGTTTTATCTGCATGCACAATTTCTAAATCGGCTGTACCTTTTTTGAGTTTTAAGGCATCGCCCCACTTGATGGTATAATTTTGTGCAAAACCAGTTAAGGTAAAAATAATGAAGAATAGAGTAGGGATTAATTTGTACATGATGTTATTATTTAACTATAAAATTATGGATACAGTTAAATATATCGGTACATTTAAGCAGAAATTTTAATAAAAAAATTGTGCTTTATGCCAAACGCTTTTTTACAATTGGTTAATCAGCCTTTTAAGTTTAAACTCTTTTTACTAGCCAAACTTCCTGCTGCTTATTTTAGTGGTGTTCGGGTAAAATCGGCCGGCGAAAACAGTTGTGTTGTAACGGTGCCCTATAAGTGGTTTTCGCAAAATCCTTTTAAATCTACCTATTTTGCTTGTTTGGCTATGGCAGCTGAAATGAGCACGGGATTATTGGCGATGATGCATACTTATAAAAGCAATCCGCCCATTTCAATGTTGGTAACCGGATTGAGAGCCGAATATTTTAAAAAAGCAATAGGCATTACAACTTTTACTTGTTTAGATGGAGTTGCAATTGAACAAGCTATTCAAAAATCCATTCAAACAGGCGAAGGCACTAGTTTTGAGGCAAAATCATCCGGGTTTAATGAAGCCGGGGAAGCAGTGGCAGATTTTTATATTACTTGGTCGTTCAAGGCTAAAACAAAATAATTAACGATACTAAACATTACTATATGAAAATGTCATTTCATGGTGCAGCAAGAACAGTAACCGGTTCTAAACATTTGCTGTCGCTTACTAACGGAAAACAGTACCTGCTCGATTGTGGGATGTTTCAAGGTATGGGAAAAGATACCGATGTGCTGAATCGAAATTGGGGCTTCGATCCTACTCAATTGGAGCATTTAATTTTATCACATGCACATATCGATCACAGTGGATTAATCCCAAAATTAGTTGCCGATGGATTTGCCGGTAAAATTTTCTGTACGCCAGCAACACACCAATTAACGGCTGTTTTATTGGAAGACTCGGCGGGTATTCAAGAAAGTGAAGCCAAGTATGAAAATAAACGTAGGGCACAGCAAGGTTTACCCTATCTAAAGCCTTTATACGGTAAAGAAGATGTAGAAAATACTTTAGGAAGATTTGTGGAAGTAGAATACAATGAATGGTTTGCTATAGATGAAAATATTTCGGTTTGTTTTACAGATGCCGGACATATTATTGGTAGTGCAGTAGTGAATTTGAAAGTGAATGAAAATAGTAAAACCAAGACTTTAACTTTTAGTGGAGATGTAGGTAGGTATAGAGATGCGATTTTGCGTTCGCCGGCAACATTTCCTCAAGCCGAGCATATTATTTTAGAATCTACTTATGGAAACAGTTTGCATGATATGCATATTACTACTCCCGATCAAATTTTAGAATGGGTTGAAAAAGCTTGTATTCAAAAGAAAGGGAAATTGATTATTGCCGCATTTAGTGTTGGCCGTACACAAGAAATATTATATGCGCTCAATCAATTAGAATTAGAAAGACGATTGCCCGATTTGAATTATTATTTGGATAGTCCGCTTAGTGTACACGCCACCGAAATAGTAAAAAGTTATCCAGCTTATTTTAATAAAACCATTCAAAAAGTTTTAGAAAAGGATGACGATCCATTTGCATTTAAAGGATTGAAATTGATTAAAACGGTAGATGAATCTAAATTGTTGAATTATGCCGATGGGCCAATGGTAATTATTTCGGCAAGTGGAATGGCAGATGCCGGAAGGGTGAAGCACCATATCAGCAATACCATTGAAAACAGTAGGAATACCATTTTATTTACCGGTTATTGCGAGCCGCGGTCTTTGGGCGGAAAATTAATGGCTGGTAGAAAAGAAGTGAATATCTATGGCGTATCTCATGAAGTACATGCCGAAATTGGTTCGGTACGCAGTATGAGTGCGCATGGCGATTATGAAGATTTATGCCAGTTTTTAGAATGTCAAGATCC
>JBMOEQ010000205.1:0-6075 GCA_049314655.1 Ferruginibacter sp.
TTCCTTCTCAGGACATGGTTCTTGGTTTGTACTATATCACCAAGGGTAAAAAATCTACCGAAACTGAAAAAGTTAAGGGCGAAGGAAAAGCATTCTATTCTGCTGAAGAAGTAATCATTGCTTACAATGAAAATGCACTTGATCTTCACGCACATATTAAAGTAAAGGCCAACTTCCGTAACGATGATGGTTCACTTACTTACAAATTAATTGAAACAACTGTTGGTCGTGTAATTTTCAACCAGTTTGTTCCTAAAAAAGTAGGATTTATCAACGCATTGTTGACTAAAAAATCATTGCGTGAAATCATTGGTGATATCATTACTTGGACAAACGTTCCTATCACCGCTAAATTCCTTGATGACATTAAGCAATTAGGTTATCGTATGGCATTTAAAGGTGGATTGTCGTTCAACATTAATGACTTAATCATTCCTGCTATTAAGCAAGAATTGATTAACAATGCAACTGTAGAAGTAGATGAAGTTTGGGATAGCTACAATATGGGTTTAATTACCAATAACGAGCGTTATAACCAAACGGTAGATATTTGGAGTCGTGTGGATACACGTATTACAGAAACATTGATTCGTGAATTAGCAGCCGATAAGCAAGGGTTTAACTCTGTTTATATGATGTTGGATTCTGGAGCTCGTGGTAGTAAACAACAGATTAAGCAGCTTGCAGGAATTAGAGGTTTGATGGCTAAGCCGCGTAAATCTGGTTCATCAGGTAGTGAGATCATTGAAAACCCAATTCTTTCCAACTTTAAAGATGGCTTGAATGTATTGGAGTACTTTATCTCTACCCATGGTGCTCGTAAAGGTTTGGCGGATACGGCACTTAAAACTGCGGATGCAGGTTACTTAACACGTCGTTTGGTGGATGTGGCGCAAGATGTAGTAATTACTGAAGAAGATTGTGGTACTTTAAGAGGTATTGCAACCAGTGCATTGAAAGATAACGAAGATGTAATTGAAAACTTAGCAGATAGAATTGAAGGTAGAACTTCATTACATGATGTAATTGATCCAATCACTGAAGAAGTATTGGTTCGTGCAAACGAAGAAATTACCCATGATATGGCTATGAAAATTGAAAATAGCCATATTGAAGCTGTAGAAATTCGTTCCGTACTTACTTGCGAAAGCAAGCGTGGTGTTTGTGTAAAATGTTATGGCAAAAACTTGGCAACAGGTTATACTACACAACGTGGTGATGCGGTTGGTATCATTGCTGCACAAAGTATCGGTGAACCGGGTACACAGCTTACATTACGTACCTTCCACGTGGGTGGTGTTGCGGGTTCAGCTTCGGTTGAATCTACATTACCGGCTAAATTTGATGGTACTATTCAGTTCGATGGTTTACGTACTGTTGCTACTGAAGATGCTGAAGGTAAAAAAATCCATGTGGTTATCGGACGTACCGGTGAGGTGCGTATCATGGATGTAAAAAATGATCGTTTATTAATTACCAATAACGTTCCTTACGGTGCTACTTTGAATGTTAAAGACAGTCAAAAAGTAACCAAAGGAGAAGTGATTTGTACTTGGGATCCGTTCAATAATGTAATTGTATCTGAGATTGTTGGTACCGTGAAATTTGAAAGTGTAATCGAAGGTGTTACTGTTCGTGAAGAAGCAGATGAACAAACCGGTCACAAAGAGAAAGTGGTAATTGAAACAAAGGATAAAACAAAATTACCTTCAATCATTATCGAAGGTGCTAAAGAAACCAAATCATACAACCTTCCTGTTGGTAGCCATATCGTAATTGAAGAAGGCGACAGCGTAAGAAGTGGACAGGTGTTGGTTAAAATTCCAAGGGTATTAAGTAAACTTAAAGATATCACGGGTGGTTTGCCTCGCGTAACAGAATTGTTTGAGGCACGTAACCCAGGTAACCCTGCAGTTGTTTGTGAAATTGATGGTGTGGTAACTTTTGGTAACATCAAACGTGGTAACCGCGAAATCGTTGTAGAAGCTAAAGATGGTGTTGTAAGAAAATACTTAGTTCCATTAACACGTCAAATTCTTGTACAAGATGGTGACTTTGTAAAAGCAGGTTCTCCATTATCTGATGGTCAAATTGCGCCTGCAGATATTCTTTCTATCAAAGGTCCATTTGCAGTTCAAGAATACGTTGTAAATGAAATTCAAGAGGTTTATCGTTTACAAGGGGTGAAAATCAATGACAAGCATATTGAAGTTATCGTTCGTCAAATGATGCGTAAAGTAACCATTGAAGATGCCGGTGATACTATATTCTTAGAAGGAGATACTGAAGATAAACTAGACTTTAATGTTGAAAATGACAATATTTTCGATAAGAAGGTAGTAACCGATTCTGGCGAAAGCACCAAATTACGTTCAGGCCAAATTGTTACTTTACGTGATGTAAGAGAAGAGAATTCTATCTTACGCCGTGCAGATAAAAAATTGGTTGAATATCGTGATGCTAAACCTGCAACTTCTAGTCCATTGTTATTAGGTATTACCAAAGCTTCATTAGGTACTCAAAGTTGGATTTCTGCGGCATCGTTCCAGGAAACAACTAAAGTATTAAGTAGTGCAGCCATCAATGGTAAAACCGACTTAATGATGGGATTGAAAGAGAATGTAATTACAGGTCATCCAATTCCGGCTGGTACTGGATTACGTGAATTCGAAAACATGATTGTTGGTAGCAAGGAAGAATATGAATTGCTCATGACAACCAAGGAAGCAATGACTTTTGATGAAGAAGAGTAATTAAGCTGATTTAAATAATAAGGGTAGCCAATTGAGCTACCCTTTTTTTATGCTTATACCTTTTAGATTAAAAATTAGGAGTAAGTGTTAAATCAATCATTAAAAACACTCAAAATGGTAATTTAAACCGGCGCCAATTTTTAAATTTCTCTCATATTTAATAATCAAATCAACAGAATTTTATTAGCGAAACTTCAATCTAAATAATTATGGTTTTCGGTATTGTCTAAGCCAAGCCCAATGCGTTCTTGGAGCATCAAACCAATGATTTTCGCCATTAGGGTATATATGTGCTAAACCTTCAACAAAAACATATCGGAAAACATTTAACGTATCTCCTGATGCTGCATGATAAGAGGCAATCATCATTGAACTTGTATCTCCATTTATCACATAGTTTGAATCTAATCCAAAATTTACTATTTGTCTACGTGCTATTCTGTAATGTTTTCCATTAAGTAAGGGTAAATTGGGTGTACTTATTAAAGTGTCAAAATACTTCAAAGGTACAGTTGGGCCAGTATTTCCGGGACCATAATCTTTATTACCTACTTGAAATAATATTGGTAGTTTTCGTAGTGGAGTAAATACAGTATCTATATAAAAAGAACTGGCATTTTGAACTACTGCAGCTAATACATCACTCATTAAAATACTGCATTTTGCTGCCATGCTTCCACCATTAGAAAAACCATTTAGGTATATTCTTGAACTATCAACATTGAATTTGATTCGCATTTCATTTATCACTTTTCTTAAAAACTTTATATCGTCTTTGCCAGTTTCTCCAGGCTGAAATACCCAATCAGCATCTGGAGTTGTATTCCATTTTGTAATAGTTTTATTCCCTTCATTAGTTACTGTAATTTTATACCGCATAGAGGAAGGAAATACAGAAATGAAATTTTCATCTTCACCTAGTTCTTTCCATCCAGAATTATCATAAAAATTTTCACCATTGCCACCTGTACCATGTAACATAAAAACAAGCGGTGTATTTATTGTACTGTCATAACTTTTTGGAACATGAACCCAATATTCTCTTTCCACGCTATCTACAACCATTGTATATCGGTTTTTCCCTTTTACAAAAACATTTCCTGTACTTAATAATAAATCCCAACTTTTGCCATTCCATGCATAATACCCTGCGCCATTTGAAAGTTGTTGGTTTGTATTATATACTAAAAGTGATATTTTGGGTTTAGTTATTGTAATAGTATCATTTATTGAATTTAAATGTACTCTTGGAAGTAATATCCCTTTATTTGAAGCACTTATATCGAGTATCGCACTGCTGTCGGGGGCAGCACCGGTATTGTTTATTGATACTGATTGTGAATTAGCCGTAATTGCATAAAAAAAGACACTAATAAATGCTACTAATCTTTTCATTTTTTGCGAATTAAGAAAAATTGGATTAAATATATGATAATAAAAATTGCGCATTTATTCATCAATATTAGAATTCAATATTTTTACTAACGAGATGTTCATACTAGAAAATCAACAAATTGAAGTTTGTTGTTTTCTTTCCTTAACTCCAAATCATTAAATTATAATATAAATACGATGAAGGATAAAGTGGATTTTAGAAAATGTAATCGGTAATATACAAAAGAGGAATATCTCTATAACCCTTTTAATTCAAAATAAATTTAGGAATTAAATTTGAAATTTGGCGTTAAGAAATTTGTCTATTACTCAATTTAATTGCCGTGTAAAGTAGAAACTGCGATGATTTAAGCTTATTTGAGGCTATTTTGATTTAATAAATGTGTAGTAAATTATTAAAATTAATCTGTCATTTATAAAATTAAAGCTATTAAAATCCTATTCACTTAAGCCATACATACGCAATGTTTCATTTTCATTTTAGTCAACTTCCATTGCAATTTCTTTCGATAATAATTCAAATAGATTAGAATTAAATCTCCACCCAAGTATGATCGGCCAATAACTTTACCGGGGCAATAAACTTTTTATAAGGGCCGGCACCACCGCCATATTCTTTAGGACTAATTAAGGAGAGAATATGAGAATCGTCTTTCTTTTCATAAAGAAAATAAGTGTGCCCAATTACGGGAACAAAACTCAATTTAGCATTGTAAATTATCATGCTTAATTCTTTGCGCATTTGAATTTCTTGTGCTTGAATGGCCAAGAGTTCAATTTGTTTTCGAATTTGGTCGAGCTGCATGTTCGTTTGCTCTTCCATAGCCGTTAATGCCTTGTGTTTGATTACGCCTTCTTCGGTTGGCTTAATAATAGCGCCTCCTACAGAAGTAGAGTAGGGCATTACACTTAATTGCTTATGATAAATTTCGGTGTTTGTAAATTTAATGCCATCGGGTTTAGCGCCTTCTTGAATGATTTTCAAATAACCATTGGGCATTAATTCGTGGGTTACTTTTAAAACAGTTTTATTGTCTTTAATAAAAAATACATCAAAATTGAGTGCATCTTTAAAACTGGTTTGAGTATAATCTGCTAAAGCATCATCATTAAAGGGAAAAATATCTTCATCGAGCGATAAAACATAAACCGATTCAAAAGCCTGATTTTCGAGCGTCACCCAATTCATACTAATTTGAAGTTCCTTCTTATTTTCTGTAGCGGATATTTTATAATTACCAGATTTGGGTCTTAATCCATTTTCATAAATACCCTTTTCAGGAAATAATTGCCAAGCGGCAAAGAAATTATACGCTTTAATCATCACAACTAAATTAAATCATTGAGTGCTATTAACAATGTACAGAAAGAAAAGTTTATCCGAAAGCTTAGGTTATGCCACTGCTTTTTACTTCAATTAAATTTCATATAAAGTATTACAACATTAATGGCTTCCTCAATTCAGTTTTGAAATGTCTTTTTTGAATTTGCCACATATCAACACTTTTAAAAGATTTCTCTTTGTGACAATTTTTAACTTCAACTTCATTCGATAGTATACTTCTGCTATCTTTTGGAGTGGTTAATAGATTGCCTGTATAGGTATTCAAGATTGGGGTTTCGGTTTTCATTATATAATATTTTAGTCAACTATAAATTACCTTTAAAATAGGTAGTAAGAAGCAAGCGATAAAGGGTATAAAACTTGCAGGTTACGTTTTCGCCGCAAATTTACGATGTACTTTTGGATTGATCATAATTTAACGTACAATTGATTGTTAAAAAATTCATCTTTGATAAAAATAGAAATGATTTTATCATGTAATTTCTTCCTTTATATAAGGGCAATTGGATATCTTTAAAAACCACAATACAACAGTAATGCGACGCCTGTATTTATTACTCTTATTTATATTTTTTATTCTTT
>JBMOEQ010000206.1:0-6058 GCA_049314655.1 Ferruginibacter sp.
TAGTCTTTCATCCGCATTGATATTCATCCAATGTTCACCTGCGTCATCACTTCTATAAATGCCTCCGTATTTACCTGCATCAACGGTAGCGTATAGACGATTTGAATTGGAAGGAGCAATACAAAATCCGATTCTGCCTAAGCCCTGTTCGGTAGTAGGTAAACCAGTACTCAATTTTTTCCAAGTAGTACCGCCATCTATTGATTTAAAGAGGCCACTTTCTTTCCCGTTCCAGGCGCCGTTTTCCCAGGGGCCCAGTCGGCCTGCCCAGAGGTTGGCATAAATAATATTGGTATTATTGGGGTCAATGGCTACTTGAATCGCCCCTGTATTTTCATCTTTGTATAATACCTTTTCCCAGCTAGCACCACCATCTAAACTACGGTACACTCCTCTTTCTTCATTGGCACCATAGGGATGGCCTAATACGGCAACGAATAGACGATTTTCATTCTTGGGGTCAATGGCTAGGCCGCCAATTTGTTGCACTTTGTCTAACCCAATATGCTTCCAGGTTTTACCTGCATCGATAGATTTGTACATGCCATTGCCGATACTTAAATCGGGTCTTTGCAAACCTTCGCCACTGCCTACATATAATACATTGGGATTAGAAGGAGATACCACCACATCGCCGATACTGCCCGTCGGCTGGTCATCAAAAATTGGTTGCCAGGTTCTGCCGAAATCATTGGTCTTCCATACGCCACCATTGTTGACTCCCATATAAAATACATTCGGTTGCGATGGAATACCAACCGCGCCAACTGTTCTTCCACCCCGGTGTGGACCAATACAACGCCATTGCATACTATTGAACAAATGGCTATCGAAAGATTGCGCAAAACCATTCGTAATGAAACTGGCAGCAATCAATAGTTGTAAGAAGCAAACTTTAATTTTTTTCATAATAAAATAGTATTATCAATGAAATTACTGATAAAGATTTCGGTATTAAAAATTGGGTACAATCAGTGGCAATAATAACCAACTGAATAGTGTAATAAGTATCACAGCAATGATATTCATGACAAAACCAGTCTTCAACATCTGATGCAATTTGATATGACCACTTGAAAATACGATTGCATTAGGAGGCGTACCCATGGGCAACATACCAGCACAACTGGCGCCAAGGGTCATGGGAATGCCTAGTAAAAGCGGATTGATATGAAGGGCATCTGCAACTGCTGAAATTACCGGGGCCATCACAATCACCTGTGCGATATTGCTCATCACTTCACTCAGAAAAACCGAAATAAGGGTTACAATAAATATCAATACTAATATATTGCTGGTTGCATAGCTGGCAATGTATTGACCAAGTTCTTCCATCAATTTGGCTTCTTCCAGCGATTTTGCCATCGCTATACCACCACCAAATAATAATAAAATTCCCCAAGCCATATTTTTGGTATCCGTCCACTCCAATAATCTTTCTTCTGGTTTTTCTGCAGAGCGGCCACTGGGCACAATAAATAAACTAATAGCACCTAATAACGCAATGATGGAATCATCGAGTTGAAATATTTTTTGTTGGCGATTCCTATATTCATATCATGAATGTTCCTTTTCCGGCAGATAAATTCCCTGATTATCCAGCCAACGCTTTAGAGGCCTTTGGAAAGTTAACAGCGCATACGATTATTGCAAATTGCGGATATACCAGAGAAACAGGTGAAGCAGAACTTGAAAAGGGAATTGCTAAATTAATTTCTTATGGAACATTATTTTTAGCTAATCCCGATTTACCACAACGATTTGAATTAAATTTCGAATTAAATAGCCCAGACAGAACAACGATGTATGGTGGACAAGATAAGGGATATATTGATTATCCTTTTTTAGCTGAATGATTGAAAATTTAAATGCAAAAAAATTGTAGGTTTTTGTTATTTTAGTTCAAACATTAGAAGGCTGGAAGAATCCAACTATCGATGAAGGATAAGGCGGTAATTTTGAAATATTATGCTTGGAGTGTAGCATTAAAAGATATGGGAAATTTAATTTTAGAGGGTTTCACATATTTTGATTTAACATCATCAGGTAAGGTAAATCCAATATTTCACACCCCTGTATTAATTATGCTAAAAGTTGCTTCAAGAGAATTAACCCAAGACCGGGATTTTAAAAATTCTTTTCATAGTCATGGATTTCGAAACAATGTGATATATTCCATGAAAATACCAACTAAATAGAAAAAAGTATTTAATTCGCTCAAATTACTATTAAAGTCATAAAAAAATCAACAACAAACCATGAACAGAGTTCAAGTAATCTTAACCATCGATACCGACAACCTTCCAGAGAATTTTCAAGAAATTCTTAAACATGAGCAAGAAATTGTTGCTCAATGGAAAGCCGAAGGAATTATAGAGCACTTATTTTTAAGGCAAGCCAGAAACGGAGCTATACTTATTTTTAAGGATATGGATGAAGCAAGTGTAAAAGAAAAAATGGAACAACTTCCATTAATGAAACTGAAAAAAAGTGTTGAGTACTTCAACCTTATGAAACAGTTTTAGTAGCTAATTATCACATTAAAATTTTTACACATCTTTTTGGCGTTGGCTATTTTTAAAAACTTCTTGTTTTTAGAACTTCTTGCTATTCATATTTTTCTTGACAAAAATGCTATAAATGAATATAGTATTGGCTATTGTGCCTTTAAATGGGTCATATCCAAGAATCCTTAAAGAACATTGCGTAAAAAATCTCTTTTACTAGGCGAATAACTTTTTATAAAAATAATTTATCCTAAATAGGAATTATTATCTTTGCATAATAATTAGCAGTTAATTGTAAAATGACCACCTATTTTAGGGACAAATTGAAAGAAAAGGGCCTCAAAGTAACCCCCCAGCGGGTAGCTATTTATGATGCTATCGTCAAGCTTAAGAATCATCCTACAGCCGAAAATGTAATTGAATACATAAAAAAAAATCATCCTAATATTTCGGTTGGTACAGTATATAAAGTGCTAGAGTCATTGGTGGAAAACGAACTTTTAAATAAAGTGAAAACAGAAAGAGACATTATGCGTTATGATGCTGTATTATCCAACCATCATCATTTATATTGTGCCGAAACAGATCGTATTGAGGATTTTGAAGATGAAAAACTAACGTCGATCATAAATTCTTATTTTAAAAAAAATAAGATTCATAACTTCAAAGTAAAAGACATCAAACTACAAATAACAGGTAAATTTAAAAGTAACTTTAATCAACTTAAAAAATGAGCAATTCAAACGAAAGTAAATGTCCTTTTCCTCATGGACAAACCAAGCAAACCGCAGGTGCTGGCACATCAAACAAAGATTGGTGGCCAAATCGATTAAACTTAGGAATTTTAAGACAACATTCCGAATTATCTCATCCGTTGGGCAAGGATTTTAATTATGCAGAAGAATTTAAGAAATTAGATTTACATGCAATTAAAAAAGATATTGTTGACCTGATGACTACTTCTCAAGATTGGTGGCCTGCTGATTATGGGCATTATGGACCGCTATTTATACGCATGGCATGGCATAGTGCAGGCACGTATCGTATTTCTGATGGTCGTGGAGGTGCTGGAACAGGAAATCAGCGATTTGCGCCTATTAATAGTTGGCCAGATAATGGAAATTTAGATAAAGCTCGTTTTCTACTTTGGCCAATCAAGCAAAAATATGGTCATAAAATTTCTTGGGCCGACCTGATGATTTTGGCGGGTAACTGCGCTTTAGAATCGATGGGATTTAAAACTTTTGGCTTTGCTGGTGGCCGTGAAGATATTTGGGAGCCAGAGCAAGACATTAATTGGGGTAACGAAACATCGTGGTTAGGCGACAAGCGTTATAAAGGCGACCGGGAGTTAGAAAATCCGCTAGCTGCTGTGCAAATGGGATTAATTTATGTAAACCCAGAAGGCCCCAATGGCAATCCAGAACCATTAGCCTCGGCGGTTGATATTCGTGAAACATTCGCACGTATGGCCATGAATGATGAAGAAACGGTGGCATTAGTGGCTGGTGGTCATACTTTTGGTAAAGCTCATGGAGCTGCAAGTGCATCTCATGTTGGTCGTGAACCAGAAGGAGCAAGTATCGAAGAAATGGGAATGGGATGGCAAAATAGCTTTGGAACAGGCCATGGTGCTAACACCATTACAAGTGGAATAGAAGGTGCTTGGAAACCAAATCCTACACAATGGGATAATGGTTATTTTGAAACGTTATTTAAATACGATTGGAAATTGACAAAAAGCCCTGCTGGTGCCAATCAATGGACACCAACAGATGATAATGCTTCATCAACGGTGGTGGATGCACATGATTCTAAAAAGTTTCATGCACCAATGATGACTACCGCCGATATGGCGTTGAGAATTGATCCCGAATATGAGAAAATATCACGTAAATTTTTAAATGATTTCAATGCCTTTGCAGATGCTTTTGCAAGAGCTTGGTTTAAACTTACACATCGTGATATGGGTCCCATCGCGCGATATTTAGGTGCTGAAGTTCCATCTGAAACATTGATTTGGCAAGACCCTATACCTACTCCAAACTATTCATTATCTGAAAATGACCTTGATACCTTAAAAAGTAAAATATTATCTAGCGGTCTTCCTATTTCGCAATTAGTTTCAACAGCGTGGGCATCAGCTTCAACTTTTCGTGCATCCGATAAACGCGGCGGAGCCAATGGTGCTCGTATTCGTTTAGCACCACAAATTAATTGGGAGGCGAACAATCCCGCACAATTAAAAATAGTATTGGCGGTTTACGAAAAAATACAAAGTGAATTTGGAAATAATATTTCAATGGCTGATTTAATTGTATTGGGTGGAGGCGCCGCCATTGAAAAAGCAGCGAAAGATGCTGGTTTTAATGTAATCGTGCCATTTACGCATGGAAGAGGCGACGCCACTCTTGATCAAACTGATGTCGATTCCTTTGCTGTATTAGAGCCAATGGCGGATGGATTTAGAAATTACAAAAACTCAAAATCTGTTTCAATTACCGAGGAAATGTTATTGGATAAAGCCCAGCAATTAAAATTGACTGCTCCTGAAATGACCGCTTTAATTGGAGGTATGCGTGTATTAAATACCAATTATGATGGATCAAAATATGGTGTATTAACAGCTAGCCCAGAAAAACTTACTAATGATTTCTTTGTTAATTTATTAGATCTTGGAACTACTTGGAAAGCCACTAATGATGCCGGTGAAATTTTTGTTGGTTCAAGTCGCAAAACAGGAGAACCTAAATGGGCTGCTACGCGTGCTGATCTTATTTTCGGCTCTAATTCTGAACTGAGGGCAATTGCAGAAGTATACGCATGTGTCGATGGTAACGAAAAATTCGTGCATGATTTTGTTGCCGTTTGGAATAAGGTGATGAATCTAGATAGATTTTAATTGTACTGAAATATACAATATTGATTTAGGGGTACTTTAAACATTTTGCAAGTGCATCTGTTTTTTAGTGCCCCTAAAAATTATGTAGTAAAATCCATTATAAAATAATTATTAAAGAAGTTATTTAAAAAATGAGCTAGAAATATAATTACATTTATTCCAACAAATTGGAGTTTATTATAAATTATAATCATACTAGATTTCATCAAATTAGACAATATGAACACACATATAGACAGAATTAGACAGCATATCGAGCCCTTGCGACAAGAAATAATAAATCATAGGGTTTATTCTCAAATCCATGATATTGAAGACCTAAAGATGTTTATGCAATTTCATATTTACGCGGTATGGGATTTTATGTCGTTGCTTAAAACATTGCAAAACAACCTAACGTGCACCTCTGTTCCTTGGTTTCCAGTTGGGTCTGCCGACTCTAGATATTTAATTAATGAAATCGTTGTTGGGGAAGAATCTGACATAGATTTACATGGTAAACGAAAGGGCCATTTTGAATTATATTTAGATGCCATGAAACAATGTGGTGCAGATAAGAATGCGATAGAAAAATTTATAATAGAGCTAAAGAAAAATAGAAATTTAGAAGAGGCATTGAAAATTTCAAACGCGCCAGAAGAGGCAATCG
>JBMOEQ010000207.1:0-6042 GCA_049314655.1 Ferruginibacter sp.
CCGATACAATGGATGGCATTACTCCGGGTATGGTCATAGGCGCTTCCACAGAAGTTCATGGTGGCGCCGGATTAATTGCAACTGCCGGTGGAATCGATACACATATTCATTTTATTTGTCCGCAACAAATAGATCATGCTTTATACAGCGGCATCACCACAATGATTGGCGGTGGCACCGGACCCGCAGATGGTACGCACGCAACCACCGTTACACCAGGCGCATGGAATATTCAAAAAATGTTGGAAGCGGCCGATGCTTTTCCAATGAACCTGGGATTTTTTGGTAAAGGCAATTGCGGCACCATTGCTCCACTTATAGAACAGGTAGAAGCCGGCGCACTGGGATTAAAACTGCATGAAGATTGGGGCACCACTCCCGCTGTTATTGATACCGCTTTACAAGTAGCCGATCAATATGATGTACAGGTTGCCATCCATACCGATACACTCAATGAAGCCGGATTTTTAGAAGATACTATGGCGGCAATCAATGGAAGGGTTATTCATACTTTTCATACCGAAGGTGCCGGTGGCGGTCATGCGCCCGATATCATCAAAGCTGCCATGTACCCCAATGTGCTGCCCTCTTCTACCAATCCAACTCGACCTTACACCGTAAACACCATCGACGAACATTTAGATATGCTTATGGTTTGTCATCACCTCGATAAAACGGTTCCCGAAGATGTGGCTTTTGCCGATAGTCGTATTCGTCCCGAAACCATTGCCGCCGAAGATATCCTCCACGATATGGGCGTGTTTAGTATGATGAGTAGCGACTCTCAAGCCATGGGCCGTGTAGGAGAAGTTATTACCCGTACTTGGCAAACGGCACATAAAATGAAAGTTCAACGTGGTGCATTGCCCGAAGACAAAAACCATGGCAACGATAATTTTAGGGTAAAAAGATACATCGCAAAATATACCATCAACCCGGCTATTAGTCATGGTATTAGTGATGTAGTGGGTTCCTTAGAAGTAGGCAAACTTGCCGATATCGTTTTATGGAAACCTGCCCTCTTTGGTGTTAAACCCGAAATGATAATTAAAGGCGGAATGATCATCGCTGCACGTATGGGAGATCCCAATGCATCTATCCCAACACCTCAACCTGTAATGTATCGCCCTATGTTTGGCGCTTATGGTAAAGCTTTACATCAAACCTGTATCAGTTTTGTTTCGGCAATATCGCTCCAAAAAAATATCGTTCAACAATATGGTTTACAAAAGCAAGTTGTGGCAGTAAAAAATTGTAGAAACATTTCTAAAAAATCACTCATCCATAACGATGCTACACCGGCCATTGAAGTAAATCCCGAAAACTATGAGGTTAAAGTAGAAGGCGAACATATTACTTGCGAACCGTTGAGTGTTTTACCTTTAGCCCAACGATATTTTTTATTTTAACGCCGATGGATATTTTAATCACCGAAAAAAAAGGCAATATAGCTTCCTATGCTTCAACAGGCATGGAGGTAGATACATTGTATTTGCATTGGTACGAAACCAACAAACGCCTTTTGCATAAAACTACCCAAGGAGGTAAAGCGGTAATCCTGCGTTTTTTACAAAACAATCCTTTGTTTGCACCCGGTGATGTAGTTCATGTTTCCGATAATACACTTATCGTTATAGATATTGCTCTTTGCGAAGTAATTGTTATAGATCCTAGAAATGCTTTTGAAGTGGCCGCCATTTGTTTCGAAATTGGCAACAAACATTTGCCTTTGTATTATCAAAACGACAGTTTATTGGTGCCGTTAGATGTGCCCTTGTTACGTTGGTTACAACAAAACAATTATAGTTGTTATGAAGCCCAACAAAGGTTGCTCACTCCAATTCAAACTTCAGTATTACCGCATGGCACAGGCAACGCATCTTTATTAAATTCATCCACCTTAATAACGGTTAAGCCCTCATGAGTTTGCATTTATTTCATTTATTACAGCTTACCGATTCTACTTTACCTATTGGTGGATATGCCCATTCTGCCGGCTTAGAAACCTATGTTCAAAAAGGTATCGTACATAATAAAGCAACGGCAATGGAATTTATAACGGAAATGCTGAGCCGCAATTTAAAATATACCGATGCAGCATTGTTAGCGCTTGCCTATCAAGCCGCCGCCAATAATAATGTAAACGAATTATTACAATTAGATGCTGCTTGCAATGCGGTAAAACTGCCTCGAGAAATGCGTGAAGCCAGTAAAAAATTGGGTACGCGTTTAATGAAAGTTTTTCATCCGCTTTGTACGTCAACAATGGCCGAATCTTTACTTCGTGCAGTAGAAAGCAAACAAACACCGGGGCATTACCCCATTGTGTTTGCAATTTTTGCGCAAGCTTTTCAAATTCCTTTAGAAGAAACTTTACAAGCCTTTTACTACAATGCGGCTTCTGCAATGGTTACCAATGCGGTTAAACTTGTTCCATTAGGACAACAAGAAGGCCAATCACTATTATTTCAACTTAAGCCCCTTTTGGCAAAATTGGCAACTGAATCTATTCATGTAGATGAAGCCTATATTGGTTGGTGCTGTACCGGATTTGATATTCGCTGTATGCAACACGAGCAGTTGTACTCTAGGTTATACATGTCGTAACAAAAAAATATTTTATTAAACAATGGAAAGAAAATATATAAAAATTGGTGTTGCCGGTCCGGTGGGTTCGGGTAAAACTGCACTTATAGAAAGACTAAGCCGGCAAATGATGAACACTTACAGCATTGCTGTTATCACGAATGATATTTATACAAAAGATGATGCCGAGTTTCTTACAAAAAATAGTTTACTGCCTGCCGAAAGAATTATTGGTGTAGAAACAGGTGGTTGTCCGCATACCGCAATACGAGAAGATGCCAGCATGAATTTAGAAGCGGTAGAAGAAATGGCGCAACGTTTTCCCGATTTACAATTGATGTTTATTGAAAGCGGCGGCGATAATTTATCTGCAACGTTTAGTCCGGAGTTGGCCGATCTTACCATATTTGTAATTGATGTTGCCGAAGGCGATAAAATACCTCGTAAAGGTGGCCCCGGTATTACCCGCAGCGATTTTCTTGTAATTAATAAAATAGATTTGGCACCTTATGTTTTGGCCGATTTAAATGTAATGGAAACCGATGCTCGTAGAATGCGCAAAGGACAACCCTTTGTATTTACCAACCTCATGACGCTTCAAGGATTAGATGTGGTGATGGATTGGATTAAAAAATATGCTTTATTAGAAACCATTGCCGAGCCCTCTTTACTTCGATGAAAGCCCATTTACATATAGAAGCTAAAAAACATGGGCACCAAACGGTATTGGGTAACTGTTTTGTAAATACGCCTTACAAAATTGCCAATATCACCGAAGATAAAAATGCCGGTTGGTTAGAGTTGATGCTGATGAGTGCCTCACCCGGAATTTTAGATGGCGACGTGTTTACCCAGCTTTTTGATTTAGATGAAAACACGTCACTACGTTTACATACGCAAGCATATCAACGCCTCTTTACCATGAAACAAGATGCACAACAAGAAATGGTGGTAAACATGAAAACACATGCTCGTTTTTCCTATTTGCCTCATCCTGTTGTTCCGCATGCCAATTCTAATTTTACAGCTATCAATAATTTTTATTTAAGCCATCATTGTTGTTTGCTCTTTGGCGAAATTTTAACCTGTGGCAGAAAATTAAATGAAGAGGTTTTTCAGTTTAAAAAGTTTAGAAATCTTACCCAAATATTTTTAAACAATCAATTGGTGATTCGCGAAAACCTTTGGATAGAACCCGAAAAAATCAATCTTGCAGCTATTGGCCAGTTAGAAGGATTTACCCATCAAGCCAGTTTAATCTATTTAAACGAAAATTGTAGTTTCGAGATTTTGCAACCGAAAATAGATGCCTTATTACAAGATGAACCCAATATGGAATACGGCGTTTCATCTACCCCCATTCCAGGATTATTGGTGCGTATGCTTGCACAAAAAGCCGAGCAGTTGCACGATTGTATGAAACGCATTGCAGCCATACTACCTCAAAACCCATAAAAAAAGCCGCCCCAATTGGAACAGCTCTTATATAATATGTGCTAAATTTTAAAGTTGAACACTCAAACGACCAAAGAAGCTTGCGCCATTGATGCCCATTTGAACCGGTGCATATTTAAACACACCGAAATAACTGTTTTCATAAACTTGTTTGTCGGGATAAACATTGAATAAATTATTGGCGCCAACTGTAAGTTGAAAGGTTTTATTCAATTTATAACTCAACCCTAAATCGGTTACAGTTTTAGCTTTATGCTTTTGTAAACTTCCAAACGGATATCCATTACGGGTTACTTCGCCAAAATAGGTAAAGCGCAATTGCGTATTTAATTTACCATAGGTATGCGAAAAACCTAAACTGGCTTTACTATTGGGTGCATAGGTTTCAATGATAGAACGTTCGGCCGGACTAAAGAAAATATCTTCTTTACCCAACAAAGTGCTCGGAATATTTAAACCATCTAACACTTTATTGTGATTATAATTTACAGCCAAACTAATATTCAATCTTTGTAATTTGCTGATTGTCCATTGATAATCTGCAACTACATCTATACCTTGTGTTTTAGTATCTACCGCATTGCTAAAAAAGCGTGCACTCTTTACTCCATAAGGTTCTAATATAGTTTGCACATCCACATCATCATCTCCATAAGGATCAAAACCAAATGCGCCACTCAATACAATGCGATTTTTAATGTTGATGATATAACCGTCGATGGTGATTTTTAAATTCTTAACCGGACTAATCGTTACCCCGGCGCTAAAATTTACCGAAGTTTCTTCTTTCAATTTAGGTAAGCCCAAGCTTTTGGCAACAGCAGTTTCAATAGGGAAAAATCCCGATTGTCCCAATTGACCATTAGGCAAAATATCGGTACTAGCATAACTAAAATATTGTTGTTGTAAAGATGGCGCTCTAAATCCGGTACTTACTGCAGCACGTACACTTATGCCATTATTAAACGCATATCTTGTTGCTAATTTTCCATTTACGGTTGCTCCAAAATCGCTATAGTTTTCGGCACGTACAGCACCGGTAATCAACCAACTTTTGGTAACATCCAATTCGGCATCGGCATATGCAGCAATATTTGAACGGGTTTTTGCAATGGCATTTCTTGGACTAAAACCTACAAAAGATTGTGCACCTCCTGCTAATCCCAATAAACTAGAATCTACGATAGTACTACCATCTGCACTATATGCATAGTTGCGCCAAGAAGCTTGTTCGCCCGATTTAATTTTATATCCATCTATTCTGTATTCGGCACCAAAAGCCAAATTTAAACCTTGTGCTACTGTACCAAAATATTTACGCAAATCGGCATTCAACGTATTTTGCACAAAACGATGTCCGCCGGCTTTAAACTGGGTTGGACTTTGTCCTAATAAAGTTGCATTGTTGGTATTGCTTACTTTATAGTTGAAGGAATTTCCTCCTAAAGTATTGCTAATATCTAACTTCCAATTGTTGGCTAAATTAAATTTAGAGCCCAACACAATACTGGGATCCCAAATACTGCTTAGGGTATTGGGTTGAAAACCATTGTAAAAAATATCGGTATTTACATTACTACCTTCGCTGGGTAAACGACGAAATCCATTGCCGCTTCCTGCACGATAATTTACACCACCAAATGCATAAAATTCATTTTTACCGGCAGCACCATAAGGCAAACTCAAATTGAAAAATGCAGCAACACTTTCTAGTCCGGCATCACCAATTCTAAAATTAAAATCATCTCTTTTTAAACCACGCTGGCGCAAAATATTATCATCATACGCTCTACTTGCTGCAGGATCATCTGTAAAATCGTAAGCGAAATAATTGTTTAAAGCAGATTGATCGAAGATGATGAGGTTATGGTTTTGCGAACGATTGGTTTGATTGCGAAATTGAAACTCGCCGGTAAAATTCAAATACCCACCATTTTTACCAATGGTGGTGCCTTGGTTAAAATTAAATTGTCCGTTTAATCCATCTCCTTTCGATGTAAT